>JAEWEX010000125.1 GCA_023389135.1 Pseudomonadota bacterium
GCGCCGCGCCGTCCCCGAACCGGCCCGGCAGGCGCACGGCCATAGCGGTCACGCGGTCGCGCCCGCACAGCGCCATGCCGATCGTGCGGCCATTGACGGTGATCCAGCCGGTGCGCCGGCTCAGCCCCCGCCCGGCGGACCAGCGGTCCTCGATCCACTGCGGATGCCATTGCGCCGGCGCGGTGCGGGCGACCACCCGCTCCCAGCCGCCGCCGGGCATGGCCTCGACGATCACGCCGGCCAACGCGTCGGCGAGCCCGTCGGCCCGCGCCGGCAGGCAGGCGAGCACAAGCGCCAGTACGGTGACCCCCGGTCGCCAGGCCATCGCCAACCCTCCCTTTCGCGGCAGTTGCGGCGGCCAACATGGCGGAATGAGGATGGGTGACGGAGCAACACGGGCGAGCTCCAGGGACAACCGCGGTGACACCGTCACTCTCCGGCCCGACCGGAGAGGCCGGCTTGCAGCCGTCGCGGGAAGGAAAGCTGGACCGTCCGGTCGAGCAGGACGGTGACGGAGGAACATGGGCAAGGTCCAAGGACAACCACGATGACACCGTCACTCTCCGGCCCGACCGGAGAGTCCAGCTTGCAGCCGTCCCGGGAAGGAAAGCCGGATGCTCCGGTCAGGCCGGAGCATGGCCCGCGTCGCCGCGAGCTTCTCCCGCCCCTCGCCTTGGCGGTGCCGCTTTGCCATGGTCAACGATGCGCCGACTCACCATGTGAGTCGCCGCAGCCCTCCAGGACACCCGGATCCGAGCCCTTGCCCGAGCCTGCAGCACAGTCCGTTCCTCGCCCCGGCGGCATCGCCGCGCGGGCGGCGGGAGCCGTGCGGCCTGCCGCCATGGCGGGCTATCTGGACGGCCTCAACGCCGAGCAGCGCCGCGCGGTCGAGACGCTGGACGGCCCGGTGCTGGTGCTGGCCGGGGCCGGCACCGGCAAGACCCGGGTGCTCACCACCCGCATCGCCCACATCCTGGCGACCGGCCGCGCCCATCCCTCGCAGATCCTGGCGGTGACCTTCACCAACAAGGCCGCGCGCGAGATGAAGGAGCGGGTCGCCGCCCTGGTCGGCCCTGCGGCGGAGGGAATGCCGTGGCTCGGCACCTTCCACTCCATCGGCACCAGGATGCTGCGCCGGCACGCCGAGCTCGCCGGCCTGAAATCCACCTTCACCATCCTCGACACCGACGACCAGATCCGCCTGCTGAAGCAGGTGCTGGCGGCGGAGAACCTCGACGAGAAGCGCTGGCCGGCCCGCCAGCTCGCCCACCTGATCGACGGCTGGAAGAACCGCGGCACCCCGCCCCAGAAGGTCTCGGCCGCGGAGGCGGGCGTGTTCGCGGACGGCCGCGCGCGCGATCTCTACGCGCTCTACCAGCAGCGGCTGAAGACGCTCAACGCGGCGGATTTCGGCGACCTGCTGATGGAGCCCATCGCGATCCTGAAGGCCCATCCGGACGTGCTGGCGGACTATCACCGCCGCTTCCGCTTCATCCTGGTGGACGAGTATCAGGACACCAACACCGCGCAGTACCAGTGGCTGCGGCTTCTGGCGCAGGGCGCGCGCAACGTCGCCTGTGTGGGTGACGACGACCAGTCGATCTATGGCTGGCGCGGCGCCGACGTGGACAACATCCTGCGCTTCGAGAAGGATTTTCCCGGCGCGGCGGTGATCCGGCTGGAGCAGAACTACCGCTCCGACGGCCACATCCTCGGCGCCGCCTCGCACCTCATCGCGCACAATCAGGGTCGGCTGGGCAAGACGCTGTTCCCGCAGGGCGAGCAGGGCGAGAAGGTCGGCGTCGCGGGCATGTGGGACAGCGGCGAGGAGGCCCGCGCCGTGGCCGACGAGATCGAGCGGCTGGAGCGCGCCGGCCACCGGCTCAACGAGATCGCGGTGCTGGTGCGCGCCTCGTTCCAGATGCGCGAGTTCGAGGAGCGCTTCGTCACCATCGGGCTCGCCTACCGGGTGGTCGGCGGCCCGCGCTTCTACGAGCGCGCAGAAATCCGCGACGCGATGGCCTATTTCCGCTGCGTGGTCAGCCCCGCCGACGACCTCGCCTTCGAGCGTATCGTCAACACGCCCCGGCGCGGCCTCGCCGACGCCACGCTGAGCGTGCTCCACTCCATCGCGCGCTCCCGCGAGCTGCCGCTGATGGCGGCCGCCCGCATCGCCGTGGACGACGGCGAACTGAAGCCGAGGCCCCGGGCGGCGCTGAAGGAGCTGCTCGACCATTTCGGCCGCTGGTCCGCCGACCTCTCCCGCCTCGGCCACACCGAGCTTGCCGAGGCGATCCTCGACGAGAGCGGCTACACCGCCATGTGGAAGGCCGACCGCACGGCCGACGCCGCCGGCCGGCTGGAAAACCTCAAGGAACTGGTCCGCTCCATGGACGCCTTCGAGAACATGCAGGGCTTCCTGGAGCACGTCTCGCTGGTGATGGACGTCGATGCGGAGGCCGGCGACGACAAGGTCACCATCATGACCCTGCACGCCGCCAAGGGGCTGGAGTTCGACACGGTGTTCCTGCCGGGCTGGGAGGAAGGGCTGTTCCCCCACCAGCGCTCCATGGACGAGAGCGGACGGGCTGGGCTGGAGGAGGAGCGGCGGCTGGCCTATGTCGGCCTGACGCGGGCGAGGAAGCGCGCGCGCATCTCGTTCGCCTCCAACCGGCGCATATACGGCAGCTGGCAGTCGTCGATCCCGTCGCGGTTCCTGGACGAGCTGCCCGAGCCCGACGTGGAGGTCGGCGAGGCGCCGGCCACCTTCTCCGGCGCCTATGGCGGCGGCTATGGCCGCAACCGGTTCGACCAGATGCAGCCCTTCGCGGCGTCGAGCTATTCCACCCCCGGCTGGCAGCGCGCCCAGGCGAGCCGCGAGGACGCCGGCCGCGCGGACCCCGCCCGCCGCCGCGGGCCGCTGGTGATCGAGGGCGAACTGGTCGCCCGCTCCACCTCCGACGCCGCGCAAAGCCCCTATCCCGTGGGCACCCGCGTGTTCCACCAGAAGTTCGGCTACGGCCGCGTCCGCGACGTGGAGGGCAACAAGCTGACCATCGATTTCGACAAGGCGGGCCAGAAGCGCGTGCTCGACGGCTTCGTGGAGCAGGCCTGACATGCCCACAGCCGTCATCCGCCTGCACGCCGACGCCGCCGGCGCCGCCCGCGTCTCCGCGGTCCTCGAGGACACGCTGCCGCTGGACGAGATGACCGTGTCCAGCTTCGAGGATCCCGCCGACGAGAGCCGCTGGACCGTGGAGGTCTATGGCGGACCCAATGTCGGGACCGGGCACCTGGAGACGGCCGTCCGCGCGGCGCTGGGGCCGGATGCGGCGGCGTTTGAACTGCAGCGCGAGGAGCTGGGCGACGCCGACTGGGTCGCGGCGAGCCTGGAGGGGCTCGACCCCGTGCGCGCCGGCCGGTTCTTCGTGCATGGCGGCCACGACGCCCACCGCGTGCCCGCCAACGCCCACGCCATCAGGGTGGAGGCGGCGCTGGCCTTCGGCACCGGCCATCACGGCACGACGCTGGGCTGCCTGCTGGCGCTCGATTCGCTTCTGAAGCTGCGGCGGCCGGCGGCGATCCTCGACCTCGGCACCGGCACGGGCGTACTGGCCATGGCCGCCGCCATGGCCACCAGGGGGCCGGTCCTGGCCAGCGACATCGACCCGGTCTCGGTGACCATCACCCGCGAGAACGCGCGGCTCAACCGGGTCGCCCATCTGGTCGACGTGGTCGAGGCGACAGGCTTCGACGCCCCGCAGATCCGGGCGCGCGGTCCCTACGACCTGATCCTGGCCAACATCCTGGCGGCCCCGCTGATTGCGCTGGCGCCCGACATGGCGCGCCACGCGGCGCCGCGCGCGACGCTGATCCTGTCAGGCCTGCTGAACGCGCAGGAACGCGCGGTGGCCGGCGCCTACCTCGCCCGCGGCTTTCACCTGGGCGGGCGGCGGCGCATATCCGGCTGGTCCACCCTTACGCTGCTGCGCGGCTGACCCTCCCGCCCCGGCCGGAGCCGGAGCCGGAGCCGGAGCGGCGTCGCACGGCTCGCCGGCTCAGAGATAGGCGGCGGCGCGGGCGTGGGGACGGCTCTCGAGCTCGGCCCGGGTGAAGCCCGCGCGCTCCAGCGTCTCATCGTCCATGGCGAGCAGGTGCCCGTTCACATAGGCCTCGGCCTGACGCATGCGGGCCGCGACCATGGAGTCGATCATGCGGCCGAAGAAGCCCCGGGACGCGGTCTCGGTGGAAGCGGGCGCATAGCCCTGGAAGGTGGTGGCGGTCATGGCGGTTGCTCCTGCGATCTAGGTCAGCACATCTGACCTTGCTTTCGCATTGCAATATGCCCATGGCGGCAGCGCCGGAGAAGCACCAACCCTGCATGGCAGCCCTGCGATGGCTTCATGATTGTCGCAATTCTGAAATCTTTACAGCATGTTGACGCCTATGCAGCGCGCAATCGCCCAATCCTCGGGCACACCCGGCGCGCCCTTACGAAGCGCAGCCGGCCCGTTTGCCATGTTGCAGTGCATCGCGTGCATGGCGGTTGCGCCTGTGATCAACTCGTCCAGCCTCGCGTTCGCGCGTTGCCGAGCGTGAAGCGCCGTGCCTAATCTCGATTCGCCATGTCTCCCAGTCGGTTCCAGAGCTTCGACGATGCGGTCGACCCCGACGCCGGGGCGAAGCGGCTCGCCGCGCTTCGCGGCGCCATCGGCGTTCTCGGCCTGA
>JAEWEX010000197.1 GCA_023389135.1 Pseudomonadota bacterium
AGCCCGCCGAGGGCGAGCGGCTGCTGACCGACGCGCTGGCCGAACGCGACGCGGCGACGCTGGCCGCCGCCATCGTGGCCGCCGCCGACGGGCGCGGCGACCTGGCCCCGTTCGACGCCCAGATCGCGGGGCCCAACGGCCGCGCGGCGCGCTTCTTCGTGTCCCCCGTGGAGGACGACGAGCGCGACGACGAGGCCGCCATCGTCTACGCGCTGGACATGAGCGAGCAGCGCGCGCTGGAGGTGCAGTTCGCTCAGAGCCAGAAGATGCAGGCCATCGGCCAGCTTGCCGGAGGCGTGGCGCACGACTTCAACAACGTGCTCACCGCCATCATCGGCTATTCCGACCTGCTGCTGGCCAGCCACCGGCCGACGGATCCCGCCTTCCAGGACATCATGCAGATCAAGCAGAACGCCAACCGGGCGGCGGGGCTGGTGCGGCAGCTCCTGGCGTTCTCCCGGCGGCAGACCCTGCGCCCGCAGGTGCTGGCGCTCAACGACGTGCTGGCGGAACTGCGCATCCTGCTGGCGCGCCTGCTGGGCGAGAAGGTCACGCTCGACGTGGTGCACGGGCGCGACCTTTGGCTGGTCAAGGCCGACCTCAACCAGTTCGAGCAGGTGGTCATCAACCTGGCCGTCAACGCCCGCGACGCGATGCCCGACGGCGGCACGCTGACCATCCGCACCCGCAATCTCGCCGCAGCCGAGACCGCCACCATCGGCGAGGCGATGCTGCCCGCGGCCGACTACGTGCTGATCGAGGTGGAGGACACCGGCACCGGCATGCCGCCCGACGTCATGGAAAAGATATTCGAGCCGTTCTTCTCCACCAAGGAGGTGGGCAAGGGCACGGGGCTCGGACTGTCCACCGTCTACGGCATCGTCAAGCAGACCGACGGCTTCGTGTTCGCGGCCAGCGAGGTGGGCCGCGGCACGGTGTTCCGCGTGCTGCTGCCGCGCCACATCCAGGCCGAGCAGCCGGCTCCGGAGAAGGTGGTGGACGCTCCGCCGACCGCGCCGGACCTCACCGGCCGCGGCACCGTGCTGCTGGTGGAGGACGAGGACGCCGTGCGCGCCTTCGCCAGCCGCGCCCTGGCCTCGCGGGGCTACACCGTGCTGGAGGCGGCGTCCGGGACCGAGGCGCTGGCGCTGGTGGATGACGGGCGCGAGGTCGACCTCGTGGTCTCCGACGTGGTGATGCCGGAAATGGACGGGCCGACGCTGCTGACCGAATTGCGCAAGCGCGGCAAGACCTACCGGATCATCTTCGTCTCGGGCTATGCCGAGGACGCCTTCAAGAAGAACCTGCGCGACGACGAGGCCTTCGCCTTCCTGCCGAAGCCGTTCACCCTCAAGCAGCTGGTCCAGGCCGTGAAGGAGGCCATGCCGGGCTGAGCCCGCGGCAAGGCCCGGTGACGTGTGTTCCATTTTTGTTCTTGTGAACATTAGAGGAACATGGCAGGCTGCCCTCCTCGCGTTGAAGGCCCGTCCCGGGCCGTGCCATAAGGAGGGCCTCTCATGTCCCAGTCGATTCTCCGGCTCGTCGAAGGAAGCTCCATGGACAAGACGAAGGCGCTCGACGCCGCCCTCTCCCAGATCGAGCGCGCCTTCGGCAAGGGCTCCATCATGCGGCTCGGCGCCGGCCAGCCGCTGGTTGAGATCGAGACGGTGTCGACGGGATCGCTCGGGCTCGACATCGCGCTGGGCGTCGGCGGGCTTCCGCGCGGCCGCGTGATCGAGATCTACGGGCCGGAATCCTCCGGCAAGACCACGCTTGCGCTGCACACGGTGGCGGAGGCCCAGAAGAAGGGCGGCGTGTGCGCCTTCGTGGACGCCGAGCATGCGCTCGACCCGATCTATGCGCGCAAGCTCGGCGTCAACCTTGAGGACCTGCTGATCTCCCAGCCCGACACCGGCGAGCAGGGGCTGGAGATCGCCGACACGCTGGTGCGCTCCGGCGCCATCGACGTGGTGGTGATCGATTCGGTGGCGGCGCTGACCCCGCGCTCGGAACTGGAGGGCGAGATGGGCGAGGTCCAGCCCGGCCAGCAGGCGCGGCTGATGAGCCAGGCGCTTCGGAAGCTCACCGGCTCGATCTCCAAGTCCAAGTCCATGGTGATCTTCATCAACCAGATCCGCATGAAGATCGGCGTGATGTATGGCAGCCCGGAGACCACCACCGGCGGCAACGCGCTGAAGTTCTATTCCTCGGTCCGCCTCGACATCCGCCGCATCGGCGCCATCAAGGAGCGCGACGAGGTGGTGGGCAACCAGACCCGCGTCAAGGTGGTCAAGAACAAGGTGGCGCCGCCTTTCAAGCAGATCGAGTTCGACATCATGTACGGGGAGGGCATCTCCAAGATGGGCGAGCTGATCGACCTCGGCGTCAAGGGCGGCATCGTCGAGAAGTCCGGCGCCTGGTTCTCCTACGACAGCCAGCGGCTGGGCCAGGGCCGCGAGAACGCCAAGCAGTTCCTGCGCGACAATCCCGAGGTGGCCGCCCGCATCGAGGCGTCCGTGCGCCAGAATGCCGGCCTGATCGCCGACCAGATCCTCGATGCCGGCCCCGACGGCGACGACGCCGGTCCGGACGACTGACCGGCATCCTCGGGGCGCCCGGCGTCCTCGGGGAGCGCCGCCGGGCCGGGCGAGGTCCGGCCGCGTCCCGACAACCTCCGTCATGCTGCGGCTCGACCGGAGCGTCCAGCTTCCATGAGGCCGCGGCGGTTTCCGGGCTGCACCTCCGGTCGGATATCCGGACCGGGCTTGACCCGTGACACGGCAGGGGAACCGTCGGGCCGCGTCACCACCCTGCTCCCTTTCTGGACACCGCCGCGAGCGACACGATATGACAGGCCTCGCGCGCTCCGGGGTCCGGGGCGCGCTCATCTTTGGCGCGCCGCCGGGCAGGGGTCGCGCCATCCGTGTCAGCAGGGTGGGCATCCATGAGCGGCGTCAACGAGATCCGCGCGGCATTTCTCGACTTCTTCGCGAAGGAGGGCCACGCCGTGGTGCCCTCCAGTCCGCTGGTGCCGCGCAACGACCCCACCCTGATGTTCACCAATGCCGGCATGGTGCAGTTCAAGAACGTGTTCACCGGCGTCGAGAAGCGGCCTTACTCCACCGCGGTCACCGCCCAGAAATGCGTCCGCGCCGGCGGCAAGCACAACGATCTGGAGAATGTCGGCTACACCGCGCGCCACCACACCTTCTTCGAGATGCTGGGGAATTTTTCCTTCGGCGACTACTTCAAGGAGCGCGCGATCGACCTGGCGTGGCGGCTGATCACCAGGACCTACGGCCTCGATGCCGGCCGGCTGCTGGTGACCGTCTACCACACCGACGACGAGGCGTTCGCGCTTTGGAAGAAGATTGCGGGTCTGCCCGACAGCCGCATCATCCGCATCCCGACCTCGGACAATTTCTGGGCCATGGGCGACACCGGCCCGTGCGGGCCGTGCTCGGAGATCTTCTTCGACCATGGCGAGGCGATCCCCGGAGGCCCCCCGGGCAGCCCCGACGAGGATGGCGACCGGTTCATCGAGATCTGGAACCTGGTCTTCATGCAGTACGAGCAGGTGACGAGGGAGGAGCGGGTCGACCTGCCGCGGCCGTCCATCGACACCGGCATGGGGCTGGAGCGCGTCGCCGCCGTGCTGCAGGGCAAGCACGACAATTACGACATCGACCTGTTCCAGGCGCTGATCCGCGCGTCGGTCGAGGCGACCGGCGTCGCGCCCGAAGGGCCGGCGCGGGCGAGCCATCGCGTCATCGCCGACCATCTGCGCGCCGCCGCCTTCCTGGTGGCCGACGGCGTCCTGCCCTCCAATGAGGGCCGCGGCTACGTGCTGCGCCGGATCATGCGCCGCGCCATGCGCCATGCGCAGCTGCTGGGCGCCCAGGATCCGCTGATGTGGCGCCTGGTGCCGGTGCTGACGCGCGAGATGGGCCAGGCCTATCCCGAGCTCTTGCGCGCCGAGGCGCTGATCTCCGAAACCCTGAAGCTGGAGGAGACGCGCTTCCGCAAGACCCTGACGCGGGGCCTCGGCATTCTCGAGGAGGAGAGCGCCGGGCTCGGCAAGGGCGACACGTTCCCCGGCGAGGTCGCCTTCAAGCTCTACGACACCTATGGCTTCCCGCTGGACCTGACGCAGGATGCGCTGCGCGCCCGCGGCGTCGCGGTGGACACGCCTGCCTTCGAGACCGCCATGGCGCGCCAGAAGGCGGAGGCGCGGGCGGCGTGGTCCGGCTCCGGCGACGCGGCGGCGGAGACCGTCTGGTTCGCGATCCGCGAGACCGCCGGGGCGACCGAGTTCCTCGGCTACGACACCGAGACCGCCGAGGGCGTGGTGCAGGCGCTGGTGCGCGACGGGACCGAGGTGGAGCGCATCGGCGCCGGCGACAGCGGCTTCCTGGTGCTCAACCAGACCCCGTTCTATGCGGAGTCCGGCGGCCAGGTGGGCGACCGGGGCGAGGTCACGGGCCCCGGCGTGCGCGCGCGGGTGACCGACACGCTCAAGAAGGCCGACGGGCTGGTGGTCCACGCGGTGACGGTGGAGGAGGGCGCGCTGGCGCGCGGGCTCGCCCTGGAGCTCAGGGTCGACCACGGGCGCCGCTCCGCCATCCGCGCCAATCATTCGGCCACCCACCTGCTGCACGAGGCGCTGCGCCAGGTGCTCGGCGACCACGTGGCCCAGAAGGGCTCGCTGGTGGCGCCGGAGCGGCTGCGCTTCGACATCTCGCATCCCAAGCCCGTGGCCGGCGACGAGGTCGCGCGGGTGGAGGACATCGCCAACCGCTTCGTGCTGCAGAACACGCCGGTGGAAACCCGCCTCATGGCCGTGGACGACGCGGTTGCGTCCGGCGCGCGCGCGCTGTTCGGCGAGAAGTATGGCGAGGAGGTGCGCGTGGTCTCCATGGGCGCGGGCGAGGACGGCCGCGCCTGGTCGGTGGAGCTGTGCGGCGGCACCCATGTGGCGCGCACCGGCGACATCGGGCTGGTCGCCGTGGTGGGCGAGGCGGCGGTTGCCGCCGGCGTGCGCCGGATCGAGGCCCTGACCGGCGATGCCGCGCGCCGGCACCTGACCGAGCAGGCGCGCCGGTTCGGCCAGGTGGCGGCGGAGCTGAAGGTCGCCCCGGCGGAGGTCGAGGGCCGGCTCGCCGCGCTGATCGAGGAGCGCCGCAGGCTGGAGCGCGAACTGGCCGAGACCCGCAAGAAGCTCGCCATGGGCGGCGGCGCGGGCGACGACGCCATCAAGGACCTGGGCGGCGTCAAGCTGATGGCGCGCGCGGTCGAGGGCATCGAGATGAAGGACCTGAAGGGCCTCGTGGATGCCGGCAAGAAGCAGCTCGGCTCCGGCGTGGTCGCGGTGGTCGGCGTCACGGGCGAGGGCAAGGCCGGCATCGTGGTCGGCGTCACCGACGACCTGACCGGGCGCTTCAACGCCGTCGAACTGGTGAAGGCGGGTG
>JAEWEX010000214.1 GCA_023389135.1 Pseudomonadota bacterium
ACCCCGGACGGCTTCGTGGCCGAGATCGAGGGCGGCGATCCGATCCCGGCAGCGACGGCGGTGATCGCGACCGGGGTCGTGCCGCGGACGGGCGGGCTCGCGCCTGCGCCCGGCGTGCTGTTCGGGCCCGGTCCGGCCGTCCTGGCCGCGGAGGTCGCGGCGCGCTCGGTGGCCATCGTCGGCGGCGGCGACAATGCCTTCGAGCATGCAGCCCTCATGGCGGCGCGCGGCGCCCGCGAGGTCCGCCTGTTCGCCCGCAGCCTTCGCGCGCGCGTGGCGCTGCGCCGCACGGTCGACCCGTCATGGGTGACGCTCGGCCCTGCGGCGGTCGACGCGGCCCGCCGCACAGTGGACGGCCGGCCCTTCGATCTCATTCTGGTGATGCTGGGCTTCGAGCCCCGCGTCCCGCCGCTTCACGGCCTCGCGCCGCTGCGGCTCGCCTCGGGACATCTGGCCACCGATCCCGCCACGGCGCAGACCAGCGTGCCCGGTCTCTACGCCATCGGGGAGGTGGCGCTGCGGGGCCACCCATGCGTGCCCACCGCGCTGGCCGACGGCGTGGCGGCGGCCAAGGCGATCGAGGCCCGCGACGGGCGGCGGTGACGGCGCGGCCGGGGGCTCAGAAGGCGCGCGACGCCATCAGCGGCCGGGCGGCCGGGGCGGGCGCAGGCGCCGCATCGGGCTTGCCGGCGTCTTCGGCGACCGGCGTGCCGCTGCGCTCGGTCTCGGGGGCGGGGGCCGGCGCGGGTTCCTTTGCGGGAACGTCCATCGCCCCGATGGCGCGGGCGATGCCGATGCCCAGCACGCCGCCGAAGCGGTCGAAGGCATGGGCCGGGCCGGCCGAGAGCGCCGGCGCCGCGACCAGGACGATCGCTGCCACCGCGGTGAGGATGCGCCGCCGGGTCGTGTTCATCGAAAAGCCCTCCAGAAACCGTTCGCGAGACGAACCTCGCATCCCTTGGTCGCGGCGGCGCGTGAAACGGTTCACATCCGGCCTCCGAATGGCCATGTCGCCGGGGCAGGGTGAGGCCATCACCCGAAACCGACCAGGAGGAAGCCGATGTCCCATTCCGCCAAGACCGAACGCCGCGCGCTGAGCCAGGAAGAGCTGGAGCTCGTGGACCGCACGCGGCATCCCGGCGTCGGGGATCTCGATGACGCCGAGCTGGCCAAGCTGCTGAAGCTGCTGCGCGAGCGCCGCGACCGGGCCCAGAGCGAGGCCGGCCGCCAGCGCCGGGAGATGCGGGGCAAGGGCGCGCCCAAGGGCCAGGCTCCCGCCTCGGGCGACACCGGAACACGGGCCAAGGCCGGCGTTCTGGCCATGGCCGTGCGCCGCCTCAACGGCGAGGTCCAGCGCAGACGCCGCAAGTCGGCCCGCGCCGAACTGATGGAGAACGCCACCCGGGCGCTGGAGATGCGCCGCACAGCCACCCGGACGAAGCGGCCCGCGCCGGGCCGCACCGCGGACAAGGGCATGAAGTCCAACCCGCGCACCAAGGCCCGCGAACTCGCCCGGCCGGCCGAGGTCGGCCGCGTGTCGCAGTTCGTCAAGGACGCGCAGGCCAAGCGCGACAGCTGAGGGCGGGGATCGGGACGGCCGTCCGGCACGGGAGCATGGGGATGGCTTGCCGGGGCACGCCTGCGCTATAGGGTCGGGCGCCTCCCGTCCGTTCGCCCGCCGCCGGCCGAGCCTTTCCGTGCAAGATCTCTCCATCCCGGCCTCCGTCCCGGAGGTCGCCGTCATCGGCGCCGGTCCCGCCGGCCTGATGGCGGCCGAGGCGATGGCGCGCGCCGGGCTGGCGGTCACGGTCTATGACCGCATGCCCGCGCCCGGCCGCAAGCTGCTGATGGCCGGGCGCGGCGGGCTCAACCTCACTCATTCCGAACCCGAATCGGATTTTCGCGCCCGTTACGGCCCCGAATCGCAGGCATTGGCGGCAGCGCTCGATGCCTTCCCGCCCGCCGCATTGCGCGACTGGGCGGACGGGCTCGGGGCGGACACCTTCGTCGGCTCCAGCGGGCGGGTGTTTCCGAGAGCGCTGAAGGCGTCGCCGTTGCTGAGGGCGTGGCTGTCCCGGCTCGCCTCGCTCGGCGTGCGCCTTGCGACGGGCCATCGCTGGACCGGCTGGACCGGCGATGGCGCGCTCGCCTTCGGGACGCCTGCCGGGCCGGTGGAGGCGAGGCCTGCGGCCACGGTGCTGGCGCTCGGCGGCGCGAGCTGGCCGAGGCTCGGCTCCGACGGGGCCTGGGTCGACATCCTCCGCGCGGCGAGCGTCGAGGTGATGCCGCTCAGGCCCGCCAACATGGGCTTCCGGGTCGACTGGACGCCGCATTTCGCCGGACGGTTCGCCGGCGCGCCGCTGAAGCGCATCGCGCTCGGTCATGGACCGGCGCGCATGCGCGGCGAGGCCGTGATCACCGCGTCGGGGATCGAGGGCGGCGCGGTCTATGCCCTGTCGCGCGTCCTGCGCGAGGAGGTTTCCGCGGCCGGTCACGCCGTCATGACGGTCGATCTGCGCCCGGACCTGGACGCGGCCGATCTGGTCCGCCGGCTGTCGCGGCCGCGCGGGGCGCAGTCGCTTTCGACGTTCCTGCGCAAGGTTGCGGGCCTGCCGCCGGTGGCGGTGGCGCTGCTGCGCGAGGGCGGCGCGCCCCCCACCGATGCGGCGGCGCTCGCCCGGGCCATCAAGGCCGTCCCGGTGCGGGTCACCGGGCCGGCCCCGCTGGAGCGCGCCATCTCCACCGCGGGCGGCATCGCCTGGAGCGAGCTCGATCCCGGCTTCATGCTGACGCGGCGGCCAGGGGTGTTCGCCGCCGGGGAGATGCTGGACTGGGAGGCGCCCACCGGCGGCTACCTGCTTCAGGCCTGCTTCGCGACGGGCGCCGCCGCGGCGCGCGGCGTCGTCGCCCGCCTCGCCCGACCCGCGCCCGGCGCATGACGCCGTCGCGCCCTGCGAATGGCGAAGCCGGCCGAACCGCTCTAAGGTCGCTCACCCTCCCATGATGCTCGCCAGAACCTTTCCTTCCCCGACAATCCACGCGCGGAAGCCGCTGTGAGGCGGCTGCTGATCGCGCCGTTTCTGGCATGGGCGAAGTCGTTCTCGCCGTGGCGCCTTCCGTATCACCGATTGCTGCTGGCGCTGGTGATCGGGGCGGCCGGCGGCTGGCTGTTCTCCCTCTACCGCCTGCCGCTCGCCTGGATGCTGGGCTCCATGGTGGCCTGCACCGTCGCGGCGCTGCTGCGCGCGCCCGTGGCGGCGCCGGCCGCGATCCGCCCGCCCGTCCAGGCGGTGCTCGGCGTCATGCTGGGCGCGGGCTTCGCGCCCGGGATGATCGCGAGCGTGCCCGGCTGGCTCCCGACGCTGATCGGCCTGGTCGGCTTCGTCATCGTCGCAGGCGCGGTCGGCACGCTGTACATGCGCAAGGTCGCCGGTCTCGACCCCGTCACCGCCTTCTTCTCGGGCATGCCCGGCGGCCTCGTGGAAATGGTGATCCAGGGTGAGGAACGCGGCGGCGACGTGCGCATGATCGCGCTGGTGCACTCCGCGCGGGTCTTCGTGGTGGTGATGTCGCTGCCATTCCTGCTCCAGTGGATCACAGGCGTCGACATCGGCGCGCGTCCCAACATCGGACTGTCGCTGCTGGACACGCCGGCCGCCGACATCCTGCTGCTGATCGGCACCCTGCTGGCGGGCGTGGTCGCGGGCCAGCTCCTCAGGCTGCCGGCGCGCTTCCTGCTCGGTCCCATGCTGGCAAGCGCGCTGCTGCATGTCAGCGGGCTGACCGATTTCGTGATCCCGGTGGAACTTCTCAATGCCGCCCAGCTGCTGCTCGGCATGGTGGTCGGCTGCCGGTTCGCGACCGCGTCGCCGCGGGTCGTGCTCAGGGTGCTCGTCCTGGCGGTGGGCGCGAACTACATCCTGCTCGCCATAACCTTCGCCTTCGCCTTCGCGGTGTCGGCCGTCTCCACCTATGACGTCACCGCGCTGGTGATGGCCTATTCGCCGGGCGGGCTCGCAGAGATGAGCCTGGTCGCGCTCGCCCTGCAGATCGAGGTCGCCTTCGTCGCGGCCCATCATCTCGCACGGGTCGTCATGGTCATGGCCTTCGCCAGCACGGCGTTCCGGCTCTCCGGCCTCGGCGGTCCGCCGCAGAACGGCGGCGAGGACCCCCCTCGGGACCGTTGACGGCCGCCGCCGCGGCGCCCGCCCTTGGCACCTGGGCCTCGACCTTCGCGGCGGGATTTGCTCATGTCGCGCCCATGACAGAAAAGCCCGCATCCCCGCCCGCCCTCAACGCCGCCCAGATGGCCGCGCCGTCGTTCAGGCTCGCCGCGCTCGACCAGGATTTCCTGCTGGGCGACAGCATGCGCGGCGTGCGCTTCCTGCTGGAATACGCCAAGGCCGAGGAGGCCCTGCGGGCCTGGGGGGTGCGCTCCACCATCGTCGTCTTCGGTTCCGCGCGCATCGCCGAGGACGGCCCCGGGGAACACGCGCGCTGGTACCGCGCCGCGCGCGATTTCGGTCGCATCTGCTCCGAACGGGGCGGCGCGCGCGATGCCGACCGCGACGGCTGGCGCGACAACGTCATCGCAACGGGTGGCGGCGGCGGCGTCATGGGGGCGGCCAATCGCGGCGCCGCCGATGTCGGCGCTCCCTCCATCGGCTACAACATCCGCCTGCCGTTCGAGCAGCAGCCGAACCCGTGGTCGACGCCGGACCTCACCTTCCAGTTCCACTATTTCGGCATGCGCAAGATGCACTTCGCCATGCGCGCCAACGCGCTGGTGGTGTTCCCCGGCGGCTATGGGACGCTGGACGAGCTGTTCGAGATCCTGACGCTGACCCAGACGGGCAAATCCTCCCCGATGCCCATCATCCTGTTCGACCGGGCCTATTGGTGCGCCGCGCTCAATCTCGAGCATCTGGCGCAGAACGGCATGATCGATCCCGCCGACCTGAACCTGTTCGACTACGCCGAGACCGCCGAGGAGGCCTGGGCCAAGCTGGTCGCAGGCGGCGTGAAGGAAGGCAACGGCGCGCCGGTTGCGGGCCACCTGCGGTAGCGGGAACCGGGTCTTAGGCGTCCGCACGGATTGATTGTCCCGGCATTCGGGTCCATATCAATTAGAAGCGGACGATGCTTGAATCGTTCTAAACAGTATCAGCCCCGCGCCTGATACCGGAGGCCCGAAATGTTCATCCAGACCGAGGCGACGCCGAACCCGGCGACCCTGAAGTTCATTCCCGGCCGCGTCGTGCTCGACGACGGCACGCTCGACATCCGCGAGCCCGCCGACGCCCATCGCTCGCCGCTGGCGGAGAAGCTGTTCGCCATCGACGGCGTGTCCGGCGTGTTCTTCGGCTCCGACTTCGTCACCGTCACCAAGGCAGGCGGTGAATGGCAGCACCTGAAGCCCGCCGTGCTCGGAGCCATCATGGAGCACTTCATGTCCGGCGCGCCGGTGCTGGCCGATGGCGCCCAGGCGGCCGCAGCCACCGAGGCGGACGGCGAGGAGTTCTTCGAGCCGGGCCAGGAGGCGACCGTCGCCACCATCAAGGAGCTGCTCGAGACGCGGGTGCGCCCCGCAGTGGCCATGGACGGCGGCGACATCACCTTCCGCGGCTTCCGTGACGGCGTCGTCTACCTCAACATGCAGGGCTCCTGCCAGGGCTGCCCGTCCTCCGTGGCGACGCTGAAGCACGGCATCGAGAACCTGCTCAGGCACTTCGTGCCGGATGTGGAGGAAGTCCGCCCGGTGTGACGGCCGTCGCGGCGGCGGCCGGGCCAACCCCTTCCGCCGGCGCGAAAACGTGGTCATAAAGGTCGCGTTGCGTCGCATGGCGCGGGTCACGGGGTTGGGCGTCAGGTGCGGGTTCTCGCCATCGATACGGCGCTTTCGGTCTGTTCGGCGGCGGTGCTCGACGCCGATCTCGACGTCGCGCTCGCAGTCGGCTCCCACGCCATGGAGCGCGGCCACGCCGAGGCCCTGATGCCGCTCGTGCACCATGTGGTCGAGGCGGCAGGCGGCATGGGTCGCATCGACCGCGTGGTCGCCACCGTCGGTCCCGGCAGCTTCACCGGGCTCAGGGTCGGCCTCGCCGCCGCCCGCGGCCTGGGTCTCGGCCTCGGCCGTACGGTCGTCGGCGTCACCACCCTGGCCGCCATCGCCGCGCCGCATCTGGGCGACGACGATCGCCGGCCGGTGGCGGTGTGCATCGACGCCCGCCACGGCCGGGTCTATCTCCAGATGTTCGCCCCCGGCGGACGCACCATCGTCGCCGCGCGCACCGCGGGCGTGCGCGACGCCGCCCGCGCCATCGGCACCGGACCGGTGCGCATGGTCGGCACCGGCGCGGCCGCAGTGCTGGCGGTGTCGGAGTTCGCCGGCGGGGTCGAGGTGCTGGACGAGGCGTTTGACGTGCCCGACGTGCTGTGGGTCGCCCGCCTCGGCGCCGTGGCGGACCCGGCGGCCTCGCCGCCAAGGCCGTTCTATCTGCTGGCGCCCGACGCGAAGCCTTCCGCCGGCGGCAGGGTCGCGCGGGCATGATGAGCCTGTTCGGCCGGCGCGCCGACTGGCGCGTGCGCGGCGCGCGCGACGAGGACGCAGCGGACTTCGCCCGGATCCATGGGTTGAGCTTCGCCCGCGGC
>JAEWEX010000416.1 GCA_023389135.1 Pseudomonadota bacterium
TCGCGCGGCGACGGGAAGATGTTGATGATGAACACGTACCAGAAGAAGATCTGGAACAGCGGCGGCAGGTTGCGCGTCACCTCGACATAGACCGTGCCCAGCGCCCGCGCCATCCAGTTCTTGGACAGGCGGGCGATGCCGACGATGAAGCCGATGATGGTGGCGAAGAAAATGCCGATCACCGCCACGAGCAGCGTGTTCAGCAGGCCGACGACGAACACCCGCCCGTAGGTCGAGTTCTGGGGGAAGTCGATCAGCGACTGGTTGACGTCGAAGCCGGCGCTCTGGTTCAGGAAGCCGAAGCCCGACGCGATGCCCTGCGCGGCGAGGTTCGCCCGGGCGTTCATGACGATCCAGTAGCCGCAGAAGACGATCAGCGCGAGCGCCGCGATCTGGAACACGATGCCGCGCACCCGCGGATCGTTGATCATGGACACCCTGGATCCGGACGCGTCAGCCGCCGGGCCCCGGGACACGTCGCCCTGAACCGCCATACCCGATCACCCCTCGCGCACGCCTGACTTTTGTCGGTGCGTGTCCCGCCAGCATGCGCCCGTTTCGATGCGCACTGCAACATGATGCAGACCGGCCGGGCGCTTGGCCCGGCCGGTTCGCAATTCCGTGAGCGCTCAGCGCACCGGCATGCCGTATTGCAGGCCGCCGTCGGTCCACAGACGGTTGATGCCGCGGTCGATGCCCAGGGGCGACTCCGAGCCGACATTGCGCTCGAAGCTCTCGCCGTAATTGCCCACGACCTTGATCACACGCACGACCCAGTCGTTGGTGAGGCCGAGCTGCTCGCCGTAATTGCCGTCAACGCCGAGCAGCCGCTTGATCTCCGGATTGTCGGAACCCTTCATCTCCTCGACATTGGCCTGGGTCACGCCCAGTTCCTCGGCGTTGAGCATCGCAAACCCGACCCAGGTCACGATGTCCTTCCACTGGTTGTCGCCGTGGCGAACCACCGGGCCGAGCGGCTCCTTGGAGATGATCTCCGGAAGGACCACGTGATCGTCCGGGTTCGCGAGCTTCAGGCGCAGCGCGTAGAGTTGCGAGCTGTCGGAGGTGAGCACCTCGCAGCGACCGCTGTCATAGGCCTGGACCACGGCGTCGTTGTTCTCGAACGCCACGGGCTCATAGGTCATGTTGTTGGCGCGGAAATAGTCGGCCATGTTGAGCTCGGTGGTCGTGCCGGTCTGCGTGCAGACCGAGGCGCCGTCGAGTTCCTTCGCGGTGGCGACGTTCAGCGACTTCTTCACCATGAAGCCCTGGCCGTCATAGAAGTTGACGAAGGTGAAGTCGAGGCCGAGCGAGGTGTCGCGCGACGAGGTCCAGGTCGTGTTGCGGGGCAGGACGTCGACCTCGCCCGACTGGAGCGCCGGGAACCGGTCCTTCGCCGACAGCGGGAAGTACTTGACCTTGTCCGGATCGTCGAAGATCGCCGCGGACAGCGCCCGGCAGACATCGACGTCGAGCCCGGCCCACGTGCCGGCGTCGTTCGGCGCGGAAAACCCCGGAAGGCCCGTGGTCACGCCGCAGTGCAGTTCCCCTCGCGCCTTGACGTCGTCCAGCGTCGCGGCGCCCGCGGCGGACGCGGAGACACCGACGGCGGCGCCGAGCGCCAGCGTGACGATTTTCTTCATGTTTGACAGCCTCTGTTGACAGCAGGATGGAAGCGGGGGCCGGTACATGGCCGGCCTCGCGTTCGGATCGAATGTGCGGCACGTCGTCATGCCGGCTGCGCGCGACGGCGCGCGGCCCGGGTCTCACGGACGCCCCCTTTGTGCGCGAGACGTTTCAATAACAGTATAAGTCGCGGGGGCGATCAAGTGCCACCGTGCAGAAATATCAGTCAAACCCAGCCATATAGCGTTCCATTTCTGGTGCAGAACATGACCTCAGGAAGCGACGGCCACCGCAAGCGTGCGCCATTTACCGAACTTGCGCACAGCGGTCGCGATGCTGCCGTCAGCCAGGGCTTTGTCAATCCGCCGGTCTCGCGCGGCTCCACTGTGCTCTATCCGTCGATGGCCGATCTGCTTGCGGGCAAGGGTCGCTACACATACGGGCGACGTGGGAATCCTTCGGTGGAGGCGCTCTCGACCGCGGTCGCGGGGCTTGAGCAGGCCGCCGGCGTGGTGCTGGTCCCCTCCGGCCTGGCCGCGGTGACCACCGCCATCCTGTCGGCGACGTCCGCCGGCGACCGCATCCTGGTGGCGGACAGCGTCTACCATCCGACGAGGCATTTCTGCGACACACTGCTCGCGCGCATGGGCGTGGAGGCGGTCTACTACGACCTGCTGGCGGGCGCCGGCATCGAGGCCCTGATCGATGGCCGGACCCGGGCGATCTACATGGAAAGCCCGGGCTCGCTGACCTTCGAGGTTCAGGACGTGCCGGCCATCGTCGAGGTCGCGCGCCGCCGCGGCCTGGTCACTGTGGTCGACAACACCTGGGCGACCCCGCTCTATTTCAAGCCGCTGGCCCACGGCGCCGACATCTCGGTCCATGCCGGGACCAAGTACCTCTCGGGCCATTCCGACGTGATGATCGGCACCGTCGCCGCCGGCGCGGCGGCATGGCCGGCGCTGAAGGCGACCCACGGCGCGCTCGGGCTGTGCTCCAGCCCCGACGATGCCTGGCTCGCGCTCAGGGGCCTGCGCACCATGGGCGTCCGGCTCGCCCACCAGCACCGCGCCGGCATCGAGGTCGCGCGCTGGCTGCAGGGCCGGCCGCAGGTCGCCCGGGTGCTGCACCCGGCGCTGGAGGACGATCCCGGCCACGCCCTGTGGCGCCGCGACTTCACCGGCGCCTCGGGCCTCTTCGCCGTCGAGCTGACGCCCGGCCCGCGCGAGGCGGTGGCGGCCATGCTGGACGGGCTGGAACTGTTCGGTATGGGCTATTCCTGGGGCGGCTTCGAAAGCCTCGCCATCCCGTTCGACGCGGCCCGAAGCCGAACCGCCACGCGCTGGGCGCCGTCGGGCCCGACGCTGCGCATCCATGTCGGCCTGGAGGACGTCTCCGACCTCATCGCGGACCTGGAGGCCGGCCTCACCCGCTTCGCCGCGGCGGCATAGGCTAACGGAACAGGTCGAACAGGTTGCGCTCGCGCTGCGGCGGGGGGGGCTGCTGGGGCA
>JAEWEX010000231.1 GCA_023389135.1 Pseudomonadota bacterium
GGCCTGCCCAGCGTGAAAATCGCATGCGCGCTGTACTCCGCGCCCGATGCAGCGCGCTGAGCCTCATGCTGAGGAGCGGCCGCAGGCCGCGTCTCGAAGCACGCACCGCCGTCGCGGCCGCCGGCCATGGCTGACGCCGCAGCCCTGAGGGACATGCTCGCCGCCCGCGCCGCCGCCGAGGGCTTCGAGGCCGTGCGCGTGACCCGGCCGGACGCCATCCCGCTGGCCCCGGGGCGGCTCGCAGCGTTCCTGGAGCAGGGCCATCACGGCACCATGGGCTGGCTCGCGGAGCGGACCCACTGGCGCGGCGATCCCGCGCAGCTCTGGCCGCAGGCGCGCTCGGTGGTGATGCTGGGCCAGAACTACGGGCCCGAACGCAACCCCATGGAAGGCATCGCGCGCCGCGACCGCGGCCTGATCTCGGCCTATGCCCGCGGCGACGACTACCACGAGGTCGTGAAGGGCAAGCTCAAGCGGCTGGCGCAGTGGCTCGCCCATGCCTCGGGCGCGCAGGTGAAGGTGTTCGTGGACACCGCCCCGGTGATGGAGAAGCCGCTGGCGGAGGCGGCGGGCGTCGGCTGGCAGGGCAAGCACACCAATCTCGTCAGCCGCGACTTCGGCTCCTGGCTGTTTCTCGGCGCGATCTTCTCCGCCGCCGCGCTGCCGCCGGACGAGGGGGAGCGCGACCATTGCGGCTCCTGCCGCGCCTGCCTCGACATCTGCCCGACCGACGCTTTCCCCGCGCCCTACCGGCTCGATGCGCGGCGCTGCATCTCCTACCTCACCATCGAGCACCACGGGCCGATCCCGCCTGAATTCCGCGAGCGGATCGGCAATCGCATCTATGGCTGCGACGACTGCCTTGCGGTCTGCCCGTGGAACAAGTTCGCCGCGGCCGCGGGCGAGATCAGGCTCCAGGCGAGGCCCGAGCTCGACCTGCCGCCGCTGGCCGACCTGGCGCGGCTCGACGACGCCGCGTTCCGGGCGCTGTTCCGCAAGAGCCCGGTCAAGCGCATCGGCCGCGACCGCTTCGTCCGGAACGTCCTGATCGCGATCGGCAATTCCGGCGATCCGGCGCTGGCGGCGGAGGCCGTGCGGCTGCTGGACGATCCGGCCCCGCTGGTGCGCGGCGCGGCGGTCTGGGCCGTGTCGCGGCTCGTGCCGCGTGAAGTCCTAGCAGGGCTGTCGGAGGAGCGGGCGGCGGGCGAACCGGATCGGTCGGTGCTGGAGGAATGGCGGGCCGTCATTGCGCCCCGGAGCGCCGCTCCCTATGTCGGTCAGGCCTAGCCAGGGAGGGTTTCGCATGTCGGTGGTCAACGTGATCGAGGCGAAGACCAAGCTCTGCGGGGCGGGAGCGTGACCACGCTCCTCCTTCTCGGCCACGGCTACACCGCCGGCCGCCTGCTGGACCGCCATTCCGGTGCCTTCTCCCGGGTGGTGGCCACCGTCCGCGGGCCCGAGAAGACCGCGCGGCTGCGGGCGCAGGGCATCGACGCTTTCGCCTTTGACGGGGGCGCGGTGACCGCGGACCTGGCGGCGGCGCTGCGCCGGGTGACCCACGCCGTGTCGTCGGTCCCGCCGGGGACCGAGGGGCCGGCCGACCCGGCGCTGGAGGCGCTGGCGCCCCACCTGTCGCGGGCGGAAAACCTCGCCTTCATCGGCTATCTCTCCACCACGGGCGTCTATGGCGACCATGGCGGCGGGTGGGTGCATGAGGGCCTGCCGGCCGCGCCATCGGGACCGCGCGGCCGGCGACGGCTTGGCGCGGAGGAGGCGTGGCGCACCTTCGGCCGCGCGCTGTCCGTGCCCGTCACGGCGTTCCGGCTGCCGGGCATCTACGGTCCGGGCCGCAACACGCTGGTGCAGCTCCGCGAGGGCGTCTCCAAGCGCGTCGTCAAGCCGGGCCAGGTGTTCAGCCGCATCCATGTCGACGACCTCGCCGACCAGCTCGCCGCGGCGCTCCGCTCGCACGCGGTCCCCCCGGCGCTCAACATCGCCGACGACGAGCCTGCGCCGCCCGAGGACGTGGTGGTGTTCGCGGCCGGGCTTCTCGGCATCGAGCCGCCGCCGGCGGTGCCGTTCGAGGAGGCCGCGCTGTCTCCCATGGCCCGCAGCTTCTGGGCGGAAAGCAAGCGCACCTCCAACCGCCTCATGACGTCCGCGCTCGCCACGCCGCTCGCCTACCCGACCTATCGCGAGGGCCTGGCCGCCCTGGCCGCGGCCGGCGAGGGGCGCTGACTGCGCGGCGTCCGCATAATTCCGCGCGCCGCCGCGAAACCTTTTCCATGCTCCCGCGTTTTCGCTGCGGTCACCGATCCGGGACCGTTCAACGCGAGAGGCCGATCGTGGTCGACAAGCAGCGAGTGAAGGGCGCGGCCCAGCAGGCCAAGGGCGCCGTCAAGGATGCCGCCGGCAAAGTCAGCGGCAACACCCGCCTCCAGGCGGAAGGCAAGGCCGACAAGGCTGAGGGCAAGGCCCGCAGCGCGGTCGGCAAGGTCAAGGACGCCGTGCGCGGCTGACACGACGGCGCGCTCCCGGCGTGAGCCGGAAGCGCGCGACCTTCCCCCTTCACGTCTCTTCCCGTCCAGCCATCGAGCTTTCCGGAGTTCACCCCCGATGATCGACAAGTCCCGCATCACCGGCGCCGCGCGCCAGGTCAAGGGTCGCGCCATGGAGGCCGCAGGCCGCGCGCTCGGCCGCAGCGACCTGCGCATCCGCGGCAAGGCCGAGCGCTATGCCGGCATGGCGGATGTCGCCGTCGGCCGGGCGCGGGACGCGCTGCGCCACATGGTGCGGACCTGACGCCGATCACGCACGCCGCGCCACGCGCGCCTGCCATGCGGCCAGCGCCGGCGTCACACCCAATTCCATAGCCAGGGCCAGCATCATCGGTCCTGACGGCGCGCCCGCCGTCGCAAGCGAAAGCAGCCGGGCCACTCCTCCAAGAACAACGATCCCCGCCAGAAGGCGGAAACGCCCCCCGTTCCGCTCGATGGCGGGGATCGTTGCCCAGAAGGCGATGCCGATGCCGGCCAGCAGCCCGGACAGGTAGCGCCAGTGGCTGTCCAGCGAGGCGTCGCCGCCCGCATGGCCGATCATGTCGGGGCCCAGCAGGATGCCGGCCGCGCCCGCTCCCACGGGCACCAGCCCGCCGGCCGCGACGGCGAGCTGCAGCAGCCGGCGCTCGGTCACCTGCCGCCGCCCAGCATGCGGCCCACCACCTTTGCGGTGTAGTCCACCATGGGCACGATGCGGGCGTAGTTCAGCCGCGTCGGGCCGATGACCCCGATCACGCCGACGATCTTCTGGCCGCCGTCCCGGAACGGGGCCGCGATCATGGACGAGCCGGACAGCGAGAACAGCTTGTTCTCCGAGCCGATGAAGATGCGCACGCCGTCCGCGCGCTCGGCGCGGCCGAGCAGGTCCACCACGTCCTTCTTGGCCTCCAGGTCGTCCAGCAGCAGCCGCACGCGCTCCAGATCCTCCATGGCGCGCAGATCCTCCAGCAGGTTCGCCTGGCCGCGCACGATGAGCTGGCGGGTCTCGGCGCCGCCGGAGGCCCAGCCGGCGAGGCCGGCGTCCACCACCTTGGCGGCCAGCGCGTCCAGCTCCGCCTCGGCGCTGGCGCGGGCGTTCTCCAGCTCCTCGCGGGCCTCCGCCAGCGTCTTGCCGCGCACCCGGGCGTTGAGGAAGTTCGAGGCCTCCACCAGCGCGGAGCTGGGCAGTCCCGGCGGCAGCACCAGAACGCGGTTTTCCACCGTGCCGTCCTCGCCCACCAGCACGGCCAGCGCCCGGGTCGGCTCCAGCGGCACGAACTCGATGTGCTTCAGCCGCACGTCCTGCTTGGAGGCCAGCACCACGCCGGCGCCCCGCGACAGGCCCGACAGCATGGTCGAGGCCTCCGTCAGCACCTGCTCCATGGAGCGGCCGCCCGCGCCGCCGCTGCGCACCTGCGCCTCGATGGTGTTGCGGTCGTCGCTGGAGATGTCGCCGATCTCCATCATGGCGTCCACGAAGAAGCGCAGGCCGAGTTCGGTCGGCAGCCGCCCGGCGCTGGTGTGCGGCGCGTAGATCAGGCCCAGCGCCTCCAGGTCTGACATGACGTTGCGCACCGAGGCGGGGGACAGCGTCATCGGCAGCACCCGCGAGATGTTGCGCGAGCCCGCCGGCTCTCCCGTGGTCAGGTAGCTGTCGACGATATGCCGGAAAATCTCGCGCGAGCGCTCGTCCAGCTGGGTCAGGGCGAAGGAGGCGGGAGGCTGCCGTTGGGTCATGGTCTTCCGTTCCGGGACGTCCCTGAAATCTGCTGTGGCCGGCCCGTCCGTTCAAGCGGGCGGGGGAGGCCGGCCTTGTGACGCCTCGCGCCATTCCGTATGACACGGGCGACACCGGAAAGAGAGACACGCATGCTTCGTCCATCCTCCCGCGCGGCCGACGAGATGCGCGCCGTCACCCTCGAGCGGGGCGTGGCGCGCTATGCCGAGGGATCGTGCCTCGTGAAGTTCGGCGAGACCCACGTGCTGGTCACCGCCTCCATCGAGGACCGCCCGCCGGCCTGGCTGCGCAACACCGGCAAGGGCTGGGTCACGGCCGAGTATGGCATGATCCCCCGCGCCACCCACACCCGCATGCGCCGCGAGGCCGCCAGCGGCCGCCCGTCCGGCCGCACCCAGGAGATCCAGCGGCTGATCGGCCGCTCGCTGCGCGCCGTCGTCGACCTGAAGGTTCTGGGCGAGCGCCAGATCACCATCGACTGCGACGTCATCCAGGCCGATGGCGGCACCCGCACCGCCTCCATC
>JAEWEX010000317.1 GCA_023389135.1 Pseudomonadota bacterium
GGACGACAGCGGGTCGTCGAGGCGGGCGATGGCGTTGGTCATGAACACGCCGCCCAGCCCCTCGTCCATGAAGCGGCGTCCGCCGGCGTCCACCACGATGCCGGCGGACGCCAACAGGTCCATGATCGGGTAAGGCCAGAGATCGGGATTGGTCATGGCGTCGCGGTGCAGCACATGGCCGTAGCACCGGTCCATGCCGACGAGCCTGGCGCCTGCGGCCTGCGCCATGCGGACGCCGTCGCCGGTTCCCGTGCCCGCGCCGCGCTGGCGCATGCGTTCGGGCCGCGGCGAGATGTGACGCCCCACCATCTCCGGACTGCCCTGGAAGCCGCCATCGGCCAGCACCACCGCGGAGGCGGCGATCTCGGCGCGGCGGCCGCCGGTCTCCGCCACGACCCCGGCACAGGCGCCGTCGCGCATGACGAGCTCGACGGCGGCCGTTCCGTCGCGGAACGCGCCGCCACGGGCCATCAGGTTGGCGCGCAGCGTGCGCAGCATCACGTCGCCGCCACGCCCGCGCCAGTTGAGGCCGGGGCGCACCAGGCTCGGCGGCGCCAGCATCCAGTGCTGCCACGGGTCGGGACCGCCCTTGAGGAAGCGCACGCCCTGCGACTGCAGCCAGCGCACCACGCGGCGGCCGTCCTCGGCCACCGCCGCGCCGAGCGCGGGGGAGGGCGCTTCAGGAACGGTCTTCCCGATGGTGTCGGCCAATGTGGCGGCGTCGTCCATGACGTTGCGGAAGCAGACGTGGAACGCGCCTCCGGTGAAGCGGGAATTGCACGGATACTCGCCCTCGCCCTTCTCGATCACCGTGACCGGCACGCCGAGTTCCGACAGCCGGCCGGCGGTCACCAGGCCGGCGATGCCGCCTCCCACCACGATGACGCTGGATTGCCGGGGTGCTGTCATGGCGGGCTCCTGCTTGCCGGCCGGCTCGATCCACAAGCCCGTCGTCGACGCGCTTGACAATCAAACCGAACGAACGTTCAATCATTGCAACATTGAGATGCAGGGCAGGCGGCGTCAAGTCCGCCGAAGGGAGCCGTCAGGGATGAAGGCGCAGGCCGGACCGGCTTGGGACGTTGGATGCGGGGCCGCCGCCGCGGTGCGTGGCGGCGACGCCGCGTCGCCGGCCTGGGCGTCGCCCGCGCCGCTCGCCCGCCGCACCACCGGACACCTCCTGCGCGAGGCCGCCGCGCTCCATGGCGACCGGCCGTTCCTCCACTGGCGCGGCGCCACCTATTCCTATGCCGAGGCGGGCCGTCGCGCCAACCGCGTGGCGAACGCGTTTCGCGCGCTGGGCGTCGGCAAGGGCGCCCGCGTGGCGATCCTGTGCGCCAACAGGGTGGAGTATCTGGACCTGTGGTTCGGCCTGTCGCTGATCGGGGCCGTCGAGCTTCCGCTCAACACCGGCTACAAGGGCCCCCAGATCCTGCACAGTCTCGCCCGCGCCGAGGTGCCGGTGGTGGTGGTGCAGGCCGACCTCGCCCCCGAGTTCGAGGCGGTGGCGGGCCAGCTCCGCGGCTGCCGCCACGTGGTGTGGCTCGACGCCCCGGTGCAGGGGCCGCCGGGGGCGGCGGTCCACCGCTACGACGACATCGTGGCGGCGGCGTCCGATGCGCCGGCGGGCGACATCCCGGTCTCCGGCGCCGATATCGGCGCGATCATGAACACGTCGGGCACGACGGGGCCCTCCAAGGGCGTGCTGCTGCCGCAGGCGCAGCAATACTGGCTCGGGCGCAACATCGCCGCGGCGCTGGAGCTCGGGCCCGGCGACGTCTACTACAACTTCTTCCCGCTGTTCCATAACACCGCTCAGGCCATGATCACGCTGCCGGTGCTGATGTCCGGCGCGCGGATGGTGCTGACGGAGAAGTTCAGCCTGTCCGCCTTCTGGCCGGACGTCCGGCGCCACGGCGTCACGGCGTTCTACTTCATCGGCGAGATCCTGCACCTGCTGGTCAAGGACGGTGGCGGCGGGGACGCCGCGTCCTCCACGCTGCGCGCCGGCTGGGGCATCGGCGGCGCGCCGTCCGATGTCGCGGCCTTCCAGCGCCGCCACGGCGTGCTGCTGGGCACCGGCTACGGCTCCACCGAGGCCAACGTGCCGGTGTTCCGGCCGCTGGGGGCCGATCCCGCCTCTGCCGCCGCCGGCAAGGTGCTGCCGGAGTTCGAGATGCGGATCGCCGATCCATCGGGCCAGCCGATGCCCGCCGGCGGCGTCGGCGAGGCGCTGGTCCGCTCGAGCGAGCCGTTCGCCATCATGGCCGGCTATGACGGCAACCCGGTCGCGTCGGAAGAAGCGCTCGCAGGCGGCTGGCTGCGCACCGGCGACGCCGGCCGCTTCGACGAGGACGGCAATTTCTACTTCTCCTCGCGCATCAAGGACGTGATCCGCATCCGCGGCGAGAACGTCTCCGCCTTCGAGATCGAGGAGGTGATCCTGGCCGTTCCCGGCGTCGCGGAGGCCGCGGCGATCGCGGTGCCGGCCGAGATCGGCGGCGACGACGTCAAGGTGGTGGTGATCGCCACGCCGGGCGCGACGCTCGATCCCGAGGACCTGGTGGCCGCCTGCGAGCGACGCCTGCCGAAATACTGCGTGCCGCGCTACGTCGAGTTCCGCGACGCGCTTCCCAAGACCGAGACCAACAAGATCCGCAAGAACGTGCTGCGGGAAGACGGCCTCGGCCCGTCCACCTGGGACCGGCTGAGCAAGGCCTATGTCGTCCCGCAGTCCGTCACCAAAGAGACAAGGTAAATGACAGGCATGTTCTCCCTGGAAGGCAAGTCCATCATCGTCACCGGCGCCAGCAGCGGCATCGGCCGCGAGATCGCCATCGCCATGGGCGAGGCGGGGGCCAATCTGGCGCTGGTGGCGCGCCGCGCCGAGGCGCTGGACGAGACCGCCCAGCTGGTCAAGGCCAGGGGCGGGCAGCGCGTGATCACCATCGCCGCCGACGTGCAGAAGCACGAGTCGATCGCCGCCGCGGTGGAGAAGGCGTCCGCCGAGTACGGCCGCATCAGCGGCGCCGTGGTGAATGCCGGCATCCAGAACCTGAAGCCGTTCCTCGACTTCACCGACGACGAGTGGCGCGCCATCGTCGAGACCAACATCGTGGGCTCGCTGGTCACCATCCGCGAGACCGGCCGCCACATGGTGCAGAACGGCGGCGGCAGCATCGTCGCCATGGGCTCGATCTACGGCCTGGTCGGGGCCAACGGCGCCTCGGTCTACTGCATGTCCAAGGGCGCGCTGATGCAGCTCGTCAAGTCGCTGTCGGTGGAGTGGGCCCGCCACAAGGTCCGCCTCAACTCGATCTGCCCGGGCTGGATCCAGACCGACCTGACCGCGCCCTACTCCAATGACGAGCGGGTCACCAAGTCGGCCCTGCGCAACATCCCGCTGCACCGCTTCGGCGAGACCCAGGACATCGCCCCGGCGGCCGTCTACCTCGCCAGCGACGCCTCCTCCTACATCACCGGCCAGGCCATCGTCATCGATGGCGGCCAGACCGCGCGCTGACGCGACAGGGGACATCGCCATGAACGCTCCGATCACGCCGGCCGCCGTCGCCCGCCGCAAGTCGAGGATCATCGACGTCGAGGACGCGCTCGCGCACGTCCAGGACGGCATGACCGTCGGAATCGGCGGCTTCATCAACGCCGCCCATCCCATGCTCATCGTCCGTGGGCTGATCCGGAAGGGCGTGAAGAACCTGACCATCGTGGGCGCCGCCTCGGCGGGGCTGGAGATCGACCTGCTGATCGCCGCCGGCTGCGCCGCCAGGGTCGCGACGCCCTACGTGTCGGGCGAGAAGCTCGCGCCCATCGGGCCGGCCTTCCGGGCCGCCGCCGAGGCGGGGAGGATCGAGGTCTACGAGCTCGACGAGGCGCTCTACTACTGCGCGCTGCGCGCCGCCGCCCAGCGGGTGCCGTTCAATCCGTGGAAGGCCGGCGTCGGCACCTCGTTCCCGCAGGTCAACCCGGCGATCAAGGAGATCGACGACCCCATCACCGGCGAGCGCATCCTGGCGATCCCGGCTCTCAGCCTCGACATCGCCTTCCTCCACGCCGCGGTGTCGGACCGCTTCGGCAACGTCCAGCACGCCGGCCACGGCTATGGCGACCGGGCGATCCATGCCGCCGCCGACCTGACCTTCGTGCAAGTGGAGAAGATCGTCTCCAACGAGGAGATCAAGCGCGATCCTCTCAAGACGACGGTCGCCGGCGCCGACGGCGTCATCCGCGCCCCGTTCGGCGCGCATCCCTATTCGAGCCCGGGCTTTTATGCCGAGGACCAGGCGCACATCGCCGAATACGTGAAGGCGGCGACGAAGTGGGCGAAGGAAGGCGATTTCGGCGCCCTCAAGACCTACATCGACACCTATGTCACGGGTCCCAGCGACCACGTCGAATACATGGAGACCGTCGGCATGCGCCGGCTGTTCTCGCTCGACGAATACTGACAGCAAGACAGCGAGACGCCGACATGAACTCCGTAGCAGAAGCCGCCCGGCCCTCCGCCGAGGACGTGATGAGCCTCCCCATCTCGAACCGGGAGGTCATGGCGACAGTTCTTGCGCGCGACCTTGAGGACGGCCAGTGGGTCGAGGTGGGCGCCAACCTGCCGGTGCCGCGCGCCGGGGTGCTGCTGGCCCATCTCCATCACGGCCCGAACATGACCGTCATGATGGCCATGACCAAGGCCAACGTCCTCAACGAGCCCTCCATCGAGGAGTTCGAGCTGATCACGGACGCGCGCGCCACGCGCTGGGCCGAGGCCTACTACATCCACAACGATCTCGTGGAGAACATGAAGTTCCGCCGCAACGGCGTGTTCTTCGCCGGCGCGCTGCAGATCGACGCGTTCGGCAACTCCAACCTGATCGGCATCGGCAGCGACTACAACAAGCTGAAGTTCCGCGGCCCCGGCGCGGTGGGCACCACCAACGCCACCGTCATGAACAGCCGCTTCCACCTGGTGGTGAATTCCCACGACAAGCGCATCTTCGTGGAGAAGTGCGACTTCGTCTCGTCCTACGGCTGGGGGTCGGGCGGCGACGACCGCGCCCGGCTCGGCCTGCCGGGCGGTCCGCGCTACTGCGTGACGCCGCTGTGCGTCATGGACTTCGAGGACGGCACGCGGCGCATGCGCCTGAAATCCGTCCATCCCGGCGTGTCGGTCCAGGACGTGATCGACCGCACCGGCTTCGAACTCGTCATCCCGTCCGACGTGCCGCAGACGCCCGAGCCGACCAGGCGTGAGCTGGAGATCCTGCGCACCCGCATCGACGTCGCCGGCAACCTGCGCTGACGCGCGCAAGAAAACTCGAAAGGTTTGAAATGACCCACGAATGGCAAACCAAGATCAGCCGCGTCCTGCCGGGCCGGGTCACGATCCGCGGATATTCCCATGAGGACCTGATCGGCGGGCGCTCCTACGCGGCGGGCGTGTTCCTGACGCTGCGCGGCGAGCTGCCGACCGCTGAGGAGGAGCGCATGACCGATGCGCTGCTCGCCAGCCTGTACGACCACGGATTCGTGGCGGCGTCGGTGCTGTCGGCGCGCTATTGCGCCTCGGGCAACCCTCAGCTGCTGCCGGCGACCGCGGCGGGCCTCTTGACGGCGGGCTCCAACACCATCTCGCCGGAGCACGGCTGCGCGTTCATCCTGGCCGCCCACGACCTGATGAAGCGCGAGAACCTCTCCATGGAGGAGACCGCCAAGCGGGTCGTCGCCGACTACCGGGGCCGCAAGAAGCGCATTCCCGGCTTCGGCCATCCGACCCACAAGAGCGAGGATTTCCGCTCCACCAAGCTGTGGAAGATCGCGGAGGACTGCGGCTTCATCGGCGAGCGCACCCGGCTCTACCAGGCCATCAACGCCGAGTTCAACAGCGCCACCGGCCGCAACATCTGCATCAACATCGACGGGGCGCTGGCCTGCATCATGATGGAGATGGGCTTCAAGCCGCTGCAGATGGTGGCGGTGGCGGCGCTGGCGGTGCTGCCCGGCATCATGGCGCACGTCATCGAGGAGATCGAGGAGGGCATCCCGCTCCGCATCGTCCGCGACGAGGACCAGGACTATCTGGGCCCCGACGAGCGCCCGCTGCCGGCCGAGACCGCTGCCGCGACCGCCTGACCGACCGGCGGGTGGCCGTGGCCGCCCGCCCGCATCCCCGGAGGCGCGCCGACCGCGCAGCCCCTCAACACACCGGAGACAGACCATGAGCCTGAAGGACAACAAGATCCGCTGGGACC
>JAEWEX010000345.1 GCA_023389135.1 Pseudomonadota bacterium
TCGGAAGGCGCGCGCCGGGGGGGGAGGGTCCGCCCCGGCGCGCTGTCGGCTTACTGGCAGGCCTCGATGGCCGCCTCGGCGAGATCCATGGCCTCGTCGCCGATCTTGCTGCGGATCTCCTTGTAGACCGAGGTCGTCGCGTCGCGGAACTTCGCGAGCTCGGCCGCAGGGATCTCGTCATACTGCATGCCGCCGTCGATCAGGCCCTGGCGGGCCGTCATGTTCTCGCGGTCGGAGATGGCGCGCTGGGCGGCGATGGCGGTGAACAGCGCGTCGTCGACGGCCTTCCTCTGCTCGTCGGTCAGCGCGTCATAGGCTTCCTTGTTGATGATGTAGCCGGCCCAGTCATAGAAGTGGCCGGTGTTGGACAGGTACTTCTGCACTTCCTGGAACTTGCGCACCAGCATGTTGTCGTACGGGTTCTCCTGCCCGTCGACCACGCCCTGCTGGAGCGCCTGGTAGAGCTCCTTGATGTCGAGCGGCGTCGGGTTGGCGCCGACCGCGTTGAAGGTCAGCGTCCAGGCGTCGCCCGAGGGCGTGCGGATCTTGAGGCCCTTGAGGTCCTCCACCGTCTTGATCGGGCGCAGGTTGTTGGTGACGTGGCGCGCGCCGATCATGCCGAAGCCCGCGAGGACGAGGCCCTTCTCCGCGGCCTTGGCCTTGAGGTGGGCGCCGAACTCGCTCTCGATCTGGCAGATCGCCTGGTTGCTGGAGCTTGCGGCGAACGGCAGCACCGAGGCGGACAGCTCCGGCACGAGGCGGTCGTAGTAGCTGAGGCCGGCCCACACCATCTGGATCTGGTTGGTGCGCAGCTGGTCGACCTGCTCGAAGGCGCCGCCCAGCGTGTTGCCCGGGAACACGTCGACCCGGATCGTGTCCTTGGACAGGCGGGCGACCTCCGACTTGAAGATCTCCATGGCGATGGAGCTGGAATGCGCGGCCGGGAACGAGCCGCTGGCCCTCCAGCGGACGTCCTGCGCGGACGCGGCCGTGGCGGTGGCCGATGCCATGGCCAGGGCCAGGGCCCCCGCCGCTGCTGCCTTGTAGTTCATGTCGCTGCTCCTGTTGGTCTCTGGTGGTATCGGCCGGAACTCAGGCGATCGCCTCGGCGATCGCCCGGCCCAGCTCTTCGGTGGTGGCCTTGCCGCCGAGGTCCGGCGTGCGCAGCCGCGGATCGGAGATCGCGGTCTCGATGGCCGCGATCACGGACTTCGCCGCATCCGGGAAGCCCAGATGCTCCAGCATCATGGCGGCCGACCAGATCTGGGCGATGGGGTTGGCGATGCCCTTGCCGGCGATGTCCGGAGCCGAGCCGTGGACCGGCTCGAACATCGACGGGTATTCGCGCTCCGGGTTGAGGTTGGCGGAGGGCGCCACGCCGATGCCGCCGGCGATGGCCGGGCCGAGGTCGGACAGGATGTCGCCGAACAGGTTGGAGCCCACCACCACGTCGAACCAGTCCGGATGGCGCACGAAGTGCGAGGTCAGGATGTCGATGTGGAACTCGTTGGTGGTGATGCCGGGATAGTCGGCCGCCACCGCCTCGAAGCGCTCGTCCCAGAACGGCATGGTGTGCTTGATGCCGTTCGACTTCGTGGCCGAAGTGACGTGCTTGCGCTCGCGGGTCGAGGCCAGTTCGAAGGCGTGGCGGATGATGCGGTCGACGCCCTTGCGGGTGAAGATGCTCTCCTGGATGCAGGTCTCGTCCGGCGTGGCGGTGAAGATGCGCCCGCCCACGTCGGAATATTCGCCCTCGGTGTTCTCTCGCACGACATAGAAGTCGATGTCGGCCCCGGTGCGGTCGCGCAGCGGCGACTGCATGCCCTTGAGCAGCTTGACCGGCCGCACATTGGCGTATTGCTGGAAGCTGCGGCGGATCGGGATCAGCAGGCCCCACAGCGACACGTGGTCGGGGACGCTCGGGAAGCCGACCGCGCCGAGGAAGATCGCGTCGTGCTCGCGAAGCTGGTCGAGGCCGTCCTTCGGCATCATCTCGCCGGTGCGCGAATAGGTCTCGCAGGACCAGTCGTAGAAGGTGAAGTCGAAGGCGACGTCATACTTCCGAGCGACGGCGTCCAGGACGCGCATGCCCTCGGGAACAACTTCCTTGCCGATGCCGTCGCCGGGCAGGACGGCGACCTTGTAACTGTTGGACACTGAGCGTTTTCTCCGCTGTCTCGTTAGGTGATGTAGGGGTTCACGCGGCCGCAGCGCCGCTGTCGCCGGCGTGCCGGCGGTAGGAGCGCTCGATCCTCGCGGGATCGAGGCCGGCGGTGATGAAGACGAGGCACGAGCCGCATTGCGGCGGGGTCTCGAAGGACAGGTGCACCGGCGCGTGCAGGAAGCGGCGGACGCCATGGACGCCGATCCAGCCTGCGGTCGCGGCATCCCGGAGGATGCCCTTGGTGCGCAGGATGCGGTCGCCATGGACGTGAAGCAGCGCCGTCAGCCAGACCACGAAGGCCGACCATGATTGCGGGGCCGCGTCGCGGATCACCACGCTGGAGACGCCATGCGGGCGGGCGTGTGCGATCGGGCGGATCGCGAAATCGGCGGGAAAGCGCGCCGGCGGCGACGCCTCCCGCTGCCGCAGGAAGCGCGACAGCGCGACGCCGTCCGCGGCGATGAACGCGGCGTCGGGATGCAGCGCCGCCAGTTCGTCCGCCACGCGACCCGCCCCCTCCGGCGCGAGGTCCGACTTCGTCACGACCAGCGCGTCGGCGGCGCTGATCTGCGCCATGCTTTCCGGGCTCGACAGCGCGCCGATGGCCGGGGTCAGAGCGTCCACCGTGCACACCACCGAGCCCACATGGAAGCGGGCCCGCAGCGCGAAGTCGGCCCTGAGCGTCTGCAGGATCGGCTCGGGGTCGGAGATGCCGGAGGTCTCGATCACCACCCGGTCGAGCGGCAGCGAGCGGTCCCTGAGTTCCGCGAGCTGCATCAGCGTCGCGCCGAGATCCTCCCTGATCCGGCAGCAGATGCAGCCGTTGCGCAGGACGACGACCTCTTCCGATGCGGTCTGGATGAACGCCTGGTCGAGGCCGACCTCGCCGAACTCGTTGACGATCACCGCGGTGCCGTGGCCGAACCCGGAGATCATGGCCGCGTTCAGCAGCGTGGTCTTGCCGCTGCCGAGGAAGCCCGTGACCACGTGGACCGGAACGGAGGCCATGGTCTTCAGGCCTCCAGCGGGTCGGGCACGGGCACCCGCGCGGCATCCAGCCCGTGCCACACGTCCATGACGCTGGCGGCGGTGAGCGTCCCGCCGGTGGGCAGCTGGACCAGAAAGCCGAAGTCGGGATGGGCGTCGACACGGATGCGGCGCGGCGCGAGGTGCCGCGTCAGCGCCGCCGCCGCGTCGGCGGCGTCGCGGCGCAGCCGCCAGCGCGCCTCGGCGTCGGGCGCCCGCCCCTCGTTCTCCCAGGCCGGCCCCTGCCCCAGGCTGCCGCACAGGCTGCACATTGTCAGGCGACCGGCTTCGGCACGCGC
>JAEWEX010000385.1 GCA_023389135.1 Pseudomonadota bacterium
ACGCTATTGTGATGCCGCATGGCGCTGATCCCGTCTCGTGTCCCGGAACACCGGCAAGTGCTCGGACCCGAGTAGAATCAACGCCATGCAACCCGTCCAGAAAAATTAAACCGGACACCCGTGGGTCGAGCCGGAGCATGACGGTGTTTTTAGGCCCTGTTCTGAACCGGGCCTTGACCTGCGGATGCCCGTGACCCTCCGTCACCCTCCGGCTTGACCGGAGGGCCCAGCTTGCAGTCGGCGAGAAGAAAGAAGCTGGATGCTCCGGTCGAGCCGGAGCATGACGGTGTTTTTCGGCCCTTTTCTGAACCGGACCTTGCGCTGAAGATGCCCGTGACCCTCCGTCACCCTCCGGCTTGACCGGAGGGTCCAGCTTGCAGTCGGCAGACGAAGGACGCTGGATGCTCCGGTCGGGCCGGAGCATGACGGTGATTTTCGGCTTTGCCCTGCAGATGCCCGTGACCCTCCGTCACCCTCCGGCTTGACCGGAGGGTCCAGCTTGCTGCCGGCAGACGAAGGACGCTGGATGCTCCGGTCAATCCGGAGCATGACGGGGTCTTGTGGCGCTCACACCTTCAGGAACACGAAGAACGCGCCCGCCGCGATCAGGGTGAAGCCGACGGCGTGGTTCCAGCCCAGCGGCTCGTTCAGCACCAGCACCGAGAAGCCGGCGAACACCACCAGCGTGATCACCTCCTGCATGGTCTTGAGCTCGGCGGCGGAATAGACCGTGTGGCCGATGCGGTTGGCCGGCACCGCCAGGCAGTATTCCACGAAGGCGATGCCCCAGCTCACCAGTATGACGATCATCAGCGGCGTCGACTTGAACTTGAGGTGGCCGTACCAGGCCATGGTCATGAACACGTTGGACAGCGCGAGCAGCACGATGGGCGCGATCGCGGGGGACATCAGGATCGACATGGGGCGGGCGTCCGGTGGGGCGACGGGAGCGGCTTTCAGCCGTAGCGCAGCTTCAGGGCAAGGATGGTGAGCGCCAGCAGCAGCGTCACCGCATTGGCCAGGATCAGCGGGACGGAGCCGAGCGCCAGGCCGTAGGCCAGCCAGAGCGCGACCCCGGCCACAAACGCGCCCTGCGTCACCAGCGACACGCCCTCCGTGCGCCGCTCGCGCAGGATCTTCAGCGCCTGCGGCAGCCAGCACAGCGTGGTCAGCGCGGCGGCGACGAGGCCGAGCGCGTCGATGGAGATGGAACCCATTGGCGTGACCGAGGCAACGGGCGCCACGGCGGCGCGCGAAATCCTTGCGCCGGCCGGCGTCCGCGCGCAAGCGGATTTGCGCGCCCGCGCGCCGCCGGTGGCGGACGCCCTGAAAACACCATATCCGCACCGGAGCGTCGCGCATTTCCCGCGCCACAGGAGCGACCGTGCCCGCCACGCTGCACAAGCTCAACGACCGCGGCCATGCTGGGTTCGCGAACGTGACGCTGGCCTCGGGCGAGCGGGTGTTCCTGTCGCTGGCGGTGAACGGGCTCAGGGTCCACCGCCTGCATCTGGGCGGGCTGGTGCCCGGCCGGACGCTGATGGCGTGCGATGCGCCGACGCTGGAGCGCGCGGTGCGCAACCTGGCGCGGGCCGGCGGCCTGCCGCCGCTGCCGCAGGCGTTCCGCATGGAGGCGGTGCTGGACAGCGCGCTGGCCATGCTGACCCCCAGGCCCGGGCTCGCCGGCGTGGTCCATGTCGGCGGCGGCGACGGTGACGACGACGCGCTGCCCGACCGGCCCGTCGCGGTGCTCGCGCGGCTGGCGCTGGCCGCGCGCGACGCCGACGACCTGGTGCGCCGGATCGGCCGGGCGGCGAACACGGCGTAAAGAGCCACCATATTCAGTTGCAGCTCTCGGCATCGTGGGCCATTATTCGCTTCTCGACCCGGAGCCGCAGGATGTCCCGTCAGGACAAGCTGATCGAGCGTCTGCGCCGCCGTCCCCGGGATTTTACCTGGGAGGAACTGGAACGCCTGCTGCTGGGGCTGGGATACCGCGAGCAGACCGGCGGCCGCACCGGCGGTTCCCGGCGCCGCTTCGTGCGGGAGGGCGGGGCCGCGATCAGCCTGCACCGTCCTCATCCGGGAAATGTCGTAAAGGCCTATGTGGTCAGCATCGTGCTGGAGACATTGGAGAGCGAGGGCCTGATATGAGCGGATTGATGGAGCACCGCGGCTATTTCGGCTCGGTGGAGATCAGCGAGCCCGACGGCGTCCTGCATGGACGCCTCGAATTCATCCGCGATGTCGTCACCTACGAGGCCGACGACGCAAGGGGGCTCAGGGCCGCATTCGAGGAGGCGGTGGCGGACTATCTGGAGATGTGCGCGGCAGAGGGTCGGCCGCCGGATACCCCGCTGAAAGGCAGCTTCAACGTCCGGCCGGGCCGGGACCTGCACCGCAGAGCGGCGCTGTTCGCGCTGAAGCAGCATCTCAACCTCAACGCCGTGGTCGTCGAGGCGTTGCGCAGCTATCTCGACCGCAACGAGCGCCCGGCCTGAGGCCGCGACTGCCCCATCTCACATGATCGCGAACTTCAGCGCGAACACGGCGGCGAGCGCGATCACCGCGGGCGTCAGGTCGGCGAGGCGGCCGGCGAACACCTTCACCAGCACGTAGGTGATGAAGCCGATGCCGATGCCGGTGGCGATGGAGTAGCTTAGCGGCATGGTGATGGCGACCGCGGCGGCGGGGGCGGCCTCGGTGAGGTCGTCCCAGTCGATCTCGGCGAGGCCGCGCGCCATGACCACGGCCACGAAGAACAGCGCCGCCGCCGTCGCATAGGCCGGGATCGAGCCCGCCAGCGGCGCGAAGAACAGCGCGAGCGCGAAGCAGCCGGCCGTCACCACCGAGGCGAGGCCGGTGCGCCCGCCCGCGGCGACGCCCGCGGCGCTCTCCACATAGCTGGTGGTGTTGGAGGTGCCGAACATCGAGCCGGCGACGGTGGCGGAACTGTCGGCCAGCAGCGCCTGTCGCATGCGCGGCAGGCGGCCGTCCTCGTCCAGCAGGCCGCCGCGATGGGCGACGCCGACCAGAGTGCCGGCGGTGTCGAACAGGTCCACGAACAGCATGGACAGCACCACGATCCAGAAGGTGCCGGTGGCGACGCGGCCGAAGTCGAAGGCCATCAGCGTCGGCGTCGGATCCGGCGGCAGCGACATCAGGCCGCCGAACTGGGCGACGCCCAGCGGGATGCCGAGGATGGCCACCACCAGGATGCCGATGATGGTGGCGCCGGGCACGCGCAGATGGTTCAGCGCCGCGATCAGCGCGAAGCCGACGATGGCGAGGATGACGCCGGGGCTGAGGAAGTTGCCGGCGGTGACCAGCGTCGCCGGATGGTCCACGATCAGCCCCGCGCCCTGCAGCGCGATGATGCCGAGGAAGAAGCCGATGCCCGCCGACACCGCCAGCTTGAGCGATTGCGGTATGGCGTTGATGACGTATTCGCGCACCGGCGACAGGCTCAGCAGCACCATGGCGACGCCGGAGAACAGGACCGCGGCCAGCGCCTCCTGCCAGGTGAAGCCGTAGGTGCCGACCACGGTGAAGGCGAAGAAGGCGTTGAGCCCCATGCCCGGCGCCAGCGCGATGGGATAGTTGGCGTAGAGCGCCATGACCAGCGTGCCGAAGATGGCGGCGAGGCAGGTCGCCACGAACACCGGACCCTGCGGCATGCCCGCCGCCGCCAGGATCGAGGGGTTCACGAACACGATGTAGGCCATGGTGAGGAAGGTGGTGACGCCCGCCAGCACCTCGGTGCGCACGGTGGTGCCGTGCTCGGTGAGCCTGAAGTAGCCCTCAAGCCCGCCCCCGGCCGCCGGCTGATCGGTGGTCGCCATGCCGCACATCCCCCTGTCGCGACTCGCCGGCGCGCGGCCAGCCCGCCGGGATTCCAGGTCCGCCGCGCGCCCGCGTCAATCCTCGGTCACAGGCAGGCTGTGCATATTCTTCAGGCAGCCGCCCCGGAAAGCTGCAGGGCGACGCCGGCGACGGCGGCGACGCCCAGCGTCGTGAACAGGCCGAGCCGCAGCACGAACACCGCGACAAGCGCCATCGCCACCAGACCGGCCGATGCGGGGTCGAGGCTCGACAGCCGCGGCAGGTCCAGCGTGAGGCCCGCGCCGCGCCACTGGGCGACCTCGCGGAACATGACGTGGATGGCGAACCAGACCGCGAGGTTCAGGATGACGCCGACCACCGCCGCGGTGATGGCCGAGAGGGCGGCCGCGACCGCCAGGTTGCCGCGCAGCCGCTCCATATGGGGCGCGCCGAGGAAGATGAAGGCGAAGCAGGGCGCGAAGGTGACATAGGTGGCGAACAGCCCGCCGAGCACGCCCGCCGCCATGGGATCCAGCGCGCCGGGCGTGCGGAAGGCCCCGAGGAAGCCGACGAACTGCAGCACCATGATCAGCGGGCCGGGCGTGGTCTCCGCCATGCCGAGCCCGTCCAGCATCTCGCCCGGCTCCAGCCAGCCATAGCTCTCCACCGCCTGCTGGGCGACATAGGCCAGCACCGCATAGGCTCCGCCGAAGGTGACCACCGCCATATGCGAGAAGAACAGGCCGATGCGCGCGAACACGCCGGCATCCAGCGCCACGACCAGCGCCACGGGAGCGAGCCACAGCACCAGCGCGGCGAGGCCGGCGCGGTGGGCGGGGCCCGCGGGAGGGGCCGCGCCGCCGGCGGTCCCGGCCTCGCCCCGGCCCAGCTGTCCGAAGGCCGAGACGGCGCCGGCGCGGGCGGCGGCGTAGCCGACCAGGCCCGCGCCCAGCACGATCGCCGGAAACGGCAGCTGCAGCGCGAAGATCGCCAGGAACGACGCTCCCGCCAGCGCCCAGGCCCAAGG
>JAEWEX010000433.1 GCA_023389135.1 Pseudomonadota bacterium
ACGTCGAGCCGCGCCACCACCCCCTCCAGCTCCGGCGCCGGCGCCGGGTAGAGCGCCATCACCAGCGGGTCGTGGCCCGGCACGATGTGGTCATCGCTGTCGGCGAGGCGCGCCAGCGTGCGGTAGCCCTCCAGCAGCTCGCCCACGTCCTGGACGATGGGGAAGGGCGCCTTGCGCCGGTAGTTCATGTAGAGATGCGTCGCGTCGGAGGCGACCACCACCCAGCCCCTGCGGGTCCACACACGGACCACCTGGAGCCCCGCCGCATGGCCGCCGGTGCGGTGCAGGGTGAGCCCGTCCGCCAGCTCCACCGTGCCGTCGTGGAACGCCACCCGGCCGCCATGGACGTGGCGGACGAAGGCCACCACGTCCTCCACGTCATAGGCCTGGCGCAGGAAGCCGTGGCACATGCAGCGGCCGGTGGCGTAGGCCACCTCGCGGTCCTGCACGTGGAAGCAGGCGCGCGGGAAGTCGCCCAGCGTGCCGGCATGGTCGTAGTGCAGGTGGGTGACGATCACCTCCTCGATGCGCGCGGCGTCGAGCCCGATCAGGCCGAGCGCGGCGGCGGGCCGCCGCAGCAGGGTGCGGCCGCGGGCGGCGGCGGCCGCCTCGCCGAAGCCGGTGTCGATCAGGAACACCCGGTCCGACCTGCGCGCCACCCAGACGAAATAGGCCAGGTCGGACTGCGCGTCGTGCAGGTCGCCGACGATGTTGTCGCTGGCCGCGCGCCCGGTGTGGACCGCGTAGTTGATGGCATAGAGCTCGAACGGCTCGGGCGCAGTGGTCATCGCGCTTCCTCCCTCGTTGTCCGGACCGCCGCGCCTGCGCGTCGCGGCCCGCGCCACCGGCGCAACCCTAGCAGCGCCGCCCTGTCCGGGGGACGCGTTGCTGCACCGCATATCGAATGACCATACTACAATCATCTTGACATACGATGCCCCGCCCGTTCTGGTTGCGGCCCAGATGCCGCGCCGACGGGAGACATGGATGAGCGACGCCAGCTACGGGTTCGACAGCGAACTGTTCCAGAAGGGCCTCAAGGTCCGCCGCGAGGTGCTCGGCGCCGAGCACGTCCAGCGCTCGCTGGACGCCGCCGACGACTTCACCGCGCCGATGCAGAAGCTGGTCACCGAATGGTGCTGGGGCGAGTTGTGGAACCGGCCGGGCCTCGACCGCCGCACCCGCAGCTTCATCAACCTGGCCATGCTGGCCGCGCTCAACCGGCCCAACGAGGTGCGCCTCCATGTGCGCGGCGCATTGAACAACGGGCTGAGCCAGGAGGAGATCCAGGAGGTGCTGCTGCAGGTCGCGATCTATTGCGGCGTGCCGGCGGCGCTGGACAGCATGAAGGTGGCCAACGAGGTCATCAAGGAGGAGGCCGCCAAGGCCGGCGGCCAGGCGAACGGGCGATGACCGCGGCCGGCTCCACGCTGCCGACCGTCGGCTTCATCGGCATCGGCGCCATGGGCGCGCCCATGGCGGCGTGTCTCGTGAAGGCCGGCTACGACGTCGCCGTCAACGACGCCCGCGCCGCGCAGGCGGAGGCGTTCGTCGCGGCGCATGGCGGCCGGGCGGCGGCCGCGCCGCGCGATCTCGGCGACCGCGACGTCGTCATCACCATCGTGCCCAACAGCGCCGTCGTCACCGACATCCTGTTCGGCGCCGGCGGCCTCGCCGCAGCCATGAGGCCGGGCGCGCTGCTGATCGACATGACCTCGGGGCTGCCGGACGTCACGGTCGATCTCGCGCGCCGGATCGGCGGGCAGGGCGTGCGCATGTTCGACGCGCCGGTGTCGGGCGGCGTGACGCGGGCGGCCACGGGCGATCTCGCCATCATGGCCGGCGGCGACGACGCGCTGGTGGACGAGGCGATGCCCGTGCTTTCCGCCATGGGCCGGGTCACGCGCACCGGTCCGGTCGGCTCCGGCCACGCCATGAAGGCGCTCAACAATCTCGTCTCCGCCGGCGGCTACCTGATCGGCATCGAGGCGCTGCTGATCGGCTCCAAGTTCGGCATCGATCCCGACACCATGGTCGACATCCTCAACGCCTCCACCGGCATGAACAACTCGACCCAGAAGAAGTTCAGGCAGTTCGTGCTGTCGCGCGAGTTCAACTCCGGCTTCGCGCTGCACATGATGGTGAAGGACCTGTCCATCGCCATGGAGGTGGCGCGCAAGGCCGGCGTCAACGCCCCGTTCGCCGCGCTGTGCCGCGAGATGTGGTCCTCCGCCGGCGCGCTGCTGGGGCCGGACGCCGACCACACCGCCTTCGCCCGGCTGTCGGAGACGCTGGCCGGCCACGAGATCCACGGGCGCAGGCAGCCATGAGCACAGGGACAGGAGGCGCCGCAGTGGGCGTGACGCGACAGCTTGCCGGCTACATCGTCGACACGAGGCGGGACCAGATCCCCGACGACGTGTGGCGCGAGGCCCACCGGGCGCTGCTGAACTATGTGGGCTGCGCGCTGGGCGGCGCGCCGCACCCGGCCATGGACATCGTGCTGCGGGCGCTCGGTCCCTATGCCGGCCGGCCGGTGGCCGCCGTGCTCGGCCGGCGCGAGCGCACCGACCCGCTCAACGCCGCGCTGCTCAACGGCATCTCCTCGCATGTCCACGACTACGACGACACCACGCCCAAGAACTACAACCATCCGACCTCGCCGGTGGCCTCGGCGCTGTTCGCCTATGCCAGCCTCGACGAGGTCTCCGGCCGCGACTTCGTGGAGGCCTTCATCCTCGGTTTCGAGGCGGAATCGCGCATCGGCAACGCGGTCTACCCGTCGCATTACGACATCGGCTGGCACATCACGGGCACCGTGGGCGTGTTCGGCGCGGCGGCGGCCATCGGCCGGCTCCTGAAGCTCGACGAGCAGCAGATGGTGATGGCGCTGGGACTGGCCGCGACGCAGGCCGCCGGCATCCGCGAGATGTTCGGCTCCATGGGCAAGCCGTTCCATCCCGGCCGCTCGGCGCAGAACGGCTACACCGCCGCGCTGCTGGCGAAGGAGGGCTTCACCGCCGGTCCGCGCGGCATCGAGGGGCCGCGGGGCTTCGCCGCGATCCTGTCGCAGGAGCACGACCTGTCGCGGATCACCGACGGGCTCGGCGTCGATTTCGACCTCAGGGCCAACACCTACAAGCCCTATGCCGCCGGCATCGTCACCCACCCCTGCGTGGACGCCTGCTCGCAGATCCGCGAGGCGCACGGCGTCGATCCCGGCCAGATCGAGGCGGTGCACCTGCGGGTCGCGCCGCTGGTGAAGGATCTGTGCGACCAGCGCGACATCACCACCGGCCTGCAGGGCAAGTTCTCCGTCTACCACGCCGCCGCCATCGGCCTGGTGCGCGGCAAGGGCGGGCTCGGCGAATACACCGACGAGACCGTCAACGACCCGGCCATCCGCCGCGTGCGCGAGCGCGTGGTGGCCGATGGCGACCCGTCCGTCACCGAGGACGGCATCGTGGTCGAGGTGACGCTGGCGGACGGCCGCCGGCTGAGCAAGACGCTGGAGCACTCGCTCGGCAACATCGAGCGGCCGCTGTCGGACGCCCAGCTGGAGGCGAAGTTCCGCGACCAGTCCGGCGTCATCGCCCCCGACCGGGCCGAGCGGCTGATCGCGGCCTGCCGCGGCATCGGCGAGGCGGCCTCCGTATCCGAGGTGATCGAACTGGCAGTGCCCAAAGACTGAGCGGCCGCACCGGCCGCGCATCAATCCGGGAGGAGAACAGGCATGAAGATCCTGAAGGGACTACTCGTCGCAGCCCTGGTCGCCGCGCCGCTGGCGGCCAGGGCGGAGGTCACCGAGCTGCAGGTGCCGCTGGGCGCCGGCGGTTTCGGCTTCCTGCCCCTGCACATGATGAAGGAGCACGGGCTGGTCGAGAAGCACGCCAAGGAGGCCGGCCTCGACGTCACCGTGAACTGGGCCAATATCGGCGGACCGTCGGGCATGAACGACGCGCTGCTGTCGGGCTCGGCGCACTTCATCTCGGCCGGCCCGCCCGCCTTCCTGACGCTGTGGGACCGCACCCGCGACAACGTCCGGGTCATGGGCGTCGCCGCCATGAGCACCATGCCCATGTACCTCAACACCAAGGCGGAGCGGCTGAAGTCCATCGACGACATCGCCGGCACCGACAAGATCGGCGTCACCGCGGTCAAGGTGTCGATCCCCTCCATCGTCATGCAGATGTATGCCGCGGAGAAGCACGGGGAGAAGGAGGCGTTCCGCTTCGATCCGTTCACCGTCTCCATGACCCATCCCGACGGCGTGATCGCGCTCCTGTCCGACAGCGGCAACATCGCCGCGCACTACACCTCGCCGCCGTTCCACCACATGGAGATCAAGGACGCGGCCGTCCGCACGATCCAGACCTCCGACGAGGTCATGGGCGGGGCCACCACCTTCACCATGATCTCCACCACCACCCGCTTCAAGGAGGAGAACCCCAAGGTCTACGCCGCCTTCGTCGAGGCGCTGAAGGAGGCCCACGGCATGATCGCGGACGATCCGGAGGGCTCCGCCGAGGTGCTGCTGAAGTCCATGGGCGGCCGCGGCTGGGAGATTCCGGAGCTGGTGGAGATCCTGAACGACCCCGACATCTCCTACCAGACCGAGCCGCAGAACGTGATGAAATATGCACGGTTCATGCATTCCATCGGATCGCTGCGCAACGAGCCGGCGGCGATCTCCGACCTGTTCTTCGACATCGAGGCCGGCAGCTGATCCACCGGCCGCGCATCCGGGGGCGGCGGCACCGGCGCGCCGCCGCCCGACCAGTTCGGAGGAGCCGCAGATGTCATCCGCGACCCAGACGGCGCCGCTGCTCGATGTCGAGGGCGTCACGCTGCAATACCGCACCCGCGACCACCTGGTCACCGCCACCTACCGGGTGAGCTTCCAGGTGTTCCGCTCCGAGTGCTTCGTCATCCTCGGGCCGTCCGGCTGCGGCAAGTCCACCAT
>JAEWEX010000427.1 GCA_023389135.1 Pseudomonadota bacterium
CTGCAGGGCCGCGCTGGCATCATGATCGGCGAGATCCCGCTGTGGCGGTTCCGCTTCACCGCAAGCGCGGGCGGGCTTCTGGACGACGATTCCGGAGCCGGCGCCTACGCGCATATCGGCGGCTACTGGAAATACTGACGAAGCGGGCGCGCCCCGCCATCCCGCCCGCGGGGTCCAAATCCGCGCCACGCGATGCTAGGGTCGCGGCCTCCCCCAACGACACGGACCTGCGCCAGACCCATGGATTTTGCAAACATCGACCTGAACGGCCTCACCCAGATCCTGATCCTGTACGGGCTCAACCTGTTCTATGCGATTGCGATCCTCGTGGTCGGCTGGTGGATATCGGGCCGGGTCAAGGCGGGACTGGAGCGCGCCTTCGCGCGTGTCGAGCGCATGGACGTGACGGTGGCGCACTTCCTGGCGGGGCTCGCGCGCTACTTCGTCATCGCCGTCGTCATCATCGCCGTACTGCAGCTGTTCGGCATCGAGACCACCAGCCTGATCGCGGTGTTGGGGGCCGCCTCGCTGGCTATCGGGCTGGCGCTGCAGGGCACGCTGTCCAACGTCGCGGCGGGTGTGATGCTGCTGATCATGCGGCCGATCCGGATCGGCCATTTCGTCGATATCGGCGAGGCCTCCGGCACGGTGAAGAACGTGTCGCTGTTCACCACCGAACTCACCACTTTCGACGGCATCCAGAAGATCGTGCCCAACAGCGAGATCTGGGGGTCGACCATCACCAACTTCTCCGCCAACCCGACGCGCTGGATCCAGATCGACGTGGGGATCGACTACGATGCCGACATCGGCGTCGCCATCGACACGCTGATGGACGTCATCAGGGCGGAACCACGGGTGCTGGCTGAGCCCGCGCCGGTGGTGGTCGTGATGGGCCTCGGCGCCAGTTCCGTCGACCTACAGATCAGGGCCTGGGCCAGCCGCGCCGATTTCTGGGCAACCAAATTCGATCTCACCCGCCGCACCAAGGAGGCGCTGGACGCAGCCGGAATCGGCATCCCGTTCCCGCAGGTCACGCTGACCCAGAAGGGCGCCATGAAGGTGATGTCTGAGACGGCGGCCGGCGAAGCCGCGTCAGTCCAGCGATGACAGGAACCGCCTCGCATCCGCCGCGATCTCCTCCCGCCGCTCGTCATCGAAGCGCGCCAGAGTGCGGTAGGGCATGGCAAGCCGGGGATTGCCCGACAGACGCGTCTCGTTGCGCGCGAGAAAGTCCCAGTAGAGATAGTTGAACGGACAGGCTTCCTCGCCGGCCTTGGCCTTCACGTCGTAGCGGCAGCCCGGGCAGTAGTTCGACATGCGGTCGATATAGGCGCCCGAGGCGGCATAGGGCTTTGAGCCCATGAGCCCGCCATCGGCGAACAGCGCCATGCCGTGGACGTTGGGCAGTTCGACCCATTCGAATGCGTCGGCATAGACGACCAGGAACCACTCCTCGAGCTGGCGCGGCTCGACGCCCGCCAGTAGCGCGAAATTGCCCAGCACCATCAGCCGCTGGATGTGATGGGCGTAGGCGTGGGCGCGCGTCTCCTCCACAGCCTGCGCGAGGCAGTTCATGTCGGTCTCGCCGGACCAGTAGAACCAGGGCAGGTCGCGCGTGGCGGCAAGATGGTTGCCTTCGGCGTAGTCCGGCATCCTCAGCCAGTAGATGCCGCGGACATATTCCCGCCAGCCCAGGATCTGGCGCACGAACCCCTCGACCGCATTGAGCGGCGCGCCGCGCTGGCGCCACGCCGCCTCCGCCGCCGCGCAGACCTCGCCGGCGGTGAGCAGCCCGACATTGAGGTAAGGCGACAGCAGCGAATGGAACAGGAACGGCGCATCCTGCTTCATGGCGTCCTGAAAGTCGCCGAACCCGCCCAGGCAGTCGTCGAGGAAGGCGTCCAGCGCCCGCAGCGCATCCTCGCGGGTGACGGCCCAGGCAAAGCCGTCCAGCGTGCCGAAATGATCGCCGAAGCGTTCCTCCACCAGCGCCATGACCTCGCGCGTCGCCGCATCGGGCGCGAACCGCAGTCGCTCGGGGATCGGCGTTCCGCGGGGGAGCTTCTTGCGGTTCTCCACGTCGAAGTTCCACTGGCCGCCCGCCGGCTCCCCGCCATCCATCAGGATGCCGGTGCGCCGGCGCATGTCGCGATAGAAGAACTCCATGCGCAGCGCCCGACGGCTGGCCGCCCAGCGCCGGAAGTCGGCGCGCGAGGACAGAAAGCGATCATCGTCGCGGATCTCCACGGGTATGCCGAGCAGCGTCTCCCAGCCTCGCATGTCCTGAAGCACCCGCCACTCGCCCGGCTCGGTGACGACCACGCGCGTGGCGCGGTGGCGCGCGCAGGCGCGGGCGATCTCGCCGGCGAAGGAACCGGAATTGCCCGCCGCGTCCAGGCGCACATAATCGACCGAAATGCCTTGCGCGCGCAGATCCTCCGCGAAGCGGCGCATGGCGGACAGGATGAAGGCGATCTTCTGCTTGTGGTGGCGGACATAGGTGGCCTCCTCAGACACCTCCGCCATCAGCACGATGTCGTCGACGGGATCGAGGTCGGCGAGCGAGGAGACCTCCCGCGTGAGCTGGTCGCCCAGCACGAAGCGGATCGTGGTCAACCTTTTGTCCTGAGCGTCGAGCGGCCACCGTCCACGCCGATCACCTGGCCGGTGATCCAGGACGCGTCGGCCGACAGCAGGAATGCCGCCGCAGCCGCGATGTCGTCCGGCTCGCCCAGCCGCTGCAATGCGTGCATGCCGGCAATGGCCGACGCCATCGGCGCCGACGACGTGAGCGCGGAAGCAAGCGGCGTGCGGGTCAGAGAGGGCGCCACGGCGTTGACCCTGATGCCCGGCGCCAGCTCGGCGGCCAGCGCCCGTGTCAGACCCTCCACGGCGCCCTTCGCCATGCCGATGGAAGCGTGCGCCGCAAAGCCCTGCCCCACTGCCACGGTGGAGAACAGGACGACGGACGCGGCGCCCGCAGCCCTGAGAGCCGGCAGCGCGGCCTGTATCGCACGCGCCGCGCCCAGCGCATTGACGGCGAAGTCGGTCTGGAAATCGGCGTCGCTCAGCCGCCCGAGCGGCTTCATGTTGATGGTGCCGACCGCATAGACGAGACCGGCGACGGCTTCGCCCGCATCCGCAGTCACCCGCGCAAAGCCTTCTTCTTCCGTCACGTCGGCGACCGTGAAGCCCCCGCCGGTCTCCGCGGCAATGGCGCCAAGGCGAGCGACGTCGCGGCCGGCCAGATGCACGCGACGGCCAGCCGCCGCCATCCTGCGCGCGACTGCCGATCCGATGGCGCCGCTGCCGCCGTAGATTATGACGCTGCCGTCCATGCCCTGTCCTTGCTCCTGGCCCGCGAGATACGGCAGCCCGGGCCGAGCGGTTCAGGAAGCGGAGTGCGACCCATTGGCCCGCATGCGGCGGAAATCCGACCTCCCCTCCAGGCCCTGCGCCGCATGCAGCCGCCCGTTCGCGTGGCGCCGGAAATGGGCGCGCTCGTGGGACGAGATCAAATTCTGCTCCGAGCGCTGCCGCAGATCGCGCGGCCCGCGCAGGCCTGCCGCCACCGGCACCCGGCATCCTGAAACGGCCGTGGATTAAGGCGGAGAGTTCCGTGCCTGCGCCAGCGCCTGGGGCGTGTCGATGTCGAGGAACGCGCCCTCGTCGTCCACCTCGACCTCGGCCACCGCCGCGCCGTGCAGGCCGAGGATGCCGCGGGCGCCGACATCCCCCGTAATCGCCGAAAGCTCTGGGAAGAAGCGGCGCGCGAGGACCACCGGGTTGCCGCGGCGTCCGTCCCGCACCGGCACGGCGGCATGGACGCCGCCAGCCGGGTCGAACGCCGCGATCAGCCGGCCTATCAGGTCGGGCGTCACGCGCGGCATGTCGGCCAGCATCACCAGCGCGCCATCCACCTCCGGCGGAAGCGCCGCAAGGCCCGTCCTGAGCGAGGTCGACAGGCCGGCCGCGAAATCCGGATTGTGGGCGAAGTGCACATCGAGCCCCGCCAGCGCCGCCTCGACCTGGCCGGGCTCGTGGCCCGTGACCACCACCACCCGCTCCGCCGACGAGGCCAGCGCCGCCTCCACCGCATGGCGTACCAGCGGCTTGCCCGCCACCTCCGCCATCAGCTTGTTGGGACCGCCCATGCGCGTCCCGCGCCCTGCCGCGAGCACCAGCGCGGCGATCCGAGGAGCGGCGGCTGCGGGCGCGGGCTCCGCCCGCGGCTGCGGCCGGCTGACGATCTCCATCAAGAGCCCGCCGACGCCCATGGCGGTGATGTCCGCGGCGGTCACGGGCAGGCCCGCAAGCAGGCGCTGCAGCACCCAGTCGAAGCCGTTCTCCTTGGGACTGCGGGCGCACCCCGGCGCGCCGACCACGGCCGCGCCACCCAGGCGGCCGACCAAAAGCAGGTTCCCCGGGTCTACCGGCATGCCGAGATGGTGGACCTCGCCGCCCGCCGCCTCGATGGCGGACGGGATCACGTCGCGCCGGTCCGTGATGGCGGATGCACCGAAGACCAGAACCAGTTCGTGGGCGTCTCGCATCTCGCGAAGCGCCGCGGCCAGCGGGCCCGCGGCATGGTCCACCCGCCGCTCCTCGGAAATGACGGCGCCCGCGGCGGCGAGGCGTCCTTCCAGCACCTTCAGGGTCTTCGAGATCACCTTGTCCTGAAGGCCCGGCAGAACCGTGGACACGACGCCGACGCGTCTGACCCGCCACGGCGCGATGCGCACCAGCGGAGCGGCCGCCTCGGCCGCGGCCTCCGCGGCGGCGAGCACCGCCCCCGGTACGGCGAACGGGATCACCTTGACGGTCGCGACCATCTCGCCCTCGACCACCGGCCGGAAGGCGGGCAGCGTCGCCAGCGTCACCGCCTCGTCGATGCGGTTGACCGCATCGACCGCCGGAGCATCCACGACCAGCAGGCCGGCAGTGCCGGCAAACAGGTTGGCGCGCCCCGTGAACGGGGCCTCGACCGTGATGCCCGCCCCGGCGCATGCCCGCGCCAGCCGGGCCGCCGCCTCGTCCTCGCCGACGTCGCCGGGCGCAAGGCGCGCCACCACCACCTCGCGCACCCCGGCGGCGGCCAGCGCGTCGATGTCGTCGGCCGTGACGATGGCGGCCTTGCGCAGCACGTGGCCGGGCACGCGGATGGCGTGCGCCGCAACCGCGCCGACTGCATCGGCCAGGGGTACGGGTCCGAACTCCATGGGATGCGCCTCAGCCTTCGCCCGGACGGCAGGCAGGGCCGGTGTCCAGACCCGCCACGACCTGCGCATGGATGATCTCGGCAAGTCGCTCCGCGACCGGCCGCTCGGAGAAGTAGAAATGCGCGCTGCGGCAGTCGAACGGCGTCGAGACCGGACACAGCGTTGCGGACGCGTAGAGCTCGTGCGGCGGAAAGTGGTGCAAGACCTCGTAGGCCATGCGGTGCGTTGCGGTCTCCGTGCGCACGCCCGGCAGCGGCAGCAGGGAGAACAGCCGCGAGGTGAATGCGTCGTGGAACAGCACCTCCTCAATGGCGCCCGGGTCCATGACGGTCAGGTTGACGGTCATGGCCGGCGCCGGGGCGAGCCGGTCCGACACGACGTCGACGCAGAATGCGCGAGGCTGCGCAAGCGCGAGGCACGGGACCAGCGCCAGGCCGGCAGCGAGGCTAGCGCGCATCGCCGGCCTTCCGTCTTGCGGCGGTGATCTCCGCCATGATGGCGACCGCGATCTCCTCCGGGCTTATCGCCCCGATATCGAGCCCGACCGGCGCGCGGATGCGGTCGATCTCCTCTTGGCTCAGCCCCGCGGCCTGGAGCCGCTCGACCCGACGGCCATGGGTCTTCCGCGAGCCCAGCGCGCCGACGTAGAAACAGCGGGCAGCCAGTGCCGCCACGAGACCCGGATCGTCGATCTTCGGGTCGTGCGTCAAGGCGGCGAAGGCGGTGAAGGCGTCGAGCCCCACCCGCGGCAGGGCCGCGTCCGGCCACTCCGCCAGCACCGGCACATCCGGAAATCGCTCGGGCGTGGCAAATGCAGTCCGAGGATCGACGATGGTCACGTCGTAGCCGAGCATCCGGGCCATCGGCGCCAGCGCCTGGGAGATATGCACGGCGCCGGTCACCACAAGCTTCGGCGGCGGAACATGGACGGTGATGAAATGGGTCCCACCCCCGTCCTCGACGCTGCCGCTCCGGCCCGTGCGGAATGCCTCGGCCAGCGGAACGGCGAGCGGATCGGCATGCGCGTCCGCCGGCCCCACCAGCCGCTGCTCGCCGGAGGAAAGATCCGTCACCACGGCCGCCGCGCGACGCGCGGCGCGATCTGCATTCAGGCGGAAGAGCAAGTCGAGCCGCATGCCGTCTCAGCTTCTGTCGGTGGCGAGCTTGACGCCGAGCCCTACCAGCAAACCTCCGCCGGCCCACCGCACCAGCCGAAGGCCCACGCCCGAGGACTTCATCCGCGACATGAAGGCCGACGCCGCCATCACGGTGACAAGGTCCGCCGACGAGAACGCGATGTTCACGATGACGCCGAGCACCAGGAACTGGGCCCAGACTGGAAGCGCCGCGGCCGGATCGACGAACTGGGGAAGGAAGGCGATGAAGAAGATCGCGACCTTCGGGTTGAGCAGTTCTACCACGATGCTCTCGGCGAAGGCGCGGCGAGACGATTTCGGGGCGGCGGGCGGGACGGCGCCCCGGTCGCCGCGCGTCCTGAACATTCCGATCCCAAGCCAGACCAGATAGCCGGCGCCGGCGAGCTTCAGGACTGCATAAAGCTCGGGGACATGAAGGAACAGCGCCGAAAGCCCGAGCGTCGCGGCCAGGACATGCGCATAGCAGCCCACATGGATACCGAGCGCGGCCATGAATCCTGCGCGTCGCCCGCGCGCCAGCGTCTGCGCGGCCGTATAAATGAGCGCCGGGCCCGGCATATAGGCGAAGGCCGCGGTCGCCAGCGCGAACGCAATCAGGGTCTCGACCGGCGCCATCTCATTCCACCCGCTCGACGAACACCCTGATGCGCCCGCCACAGGACAGCCCGACCTGCCACGCGGTCTCGTCGGCGACGCCGAACTCCAGCATCTTCGGCGCGCCGTCCGCGATCACCTCCAGCGCCTCGCCGACGACCGCGCCCTCGACGCACCCGCCCGAGACCGAGCCCTCGAAATTGCCTTCGCCGTCGATCACCAGGTGACTGCCCATCGGCCGCGGCGCCGAGCCCCATGTCTCGACCACGGTGGCCAGCGCCACGGAGCGCCCGGCGCGACGCCAGTCCTCGGCGGTCTTGAGCAGATCGGCATCCATGGGGAGGTCTCCTTGCCCATGAACATAGTCACGCCGCCGGGCGGCGTCATCTCGGCACAACGTCA
>JAEWEX010000428.1 GCA_023389135.1 Pseudomonadota bacterium
CATCAGCACCGGTACGCTGGAGAACGTGCGGCTTGTCGGGCGCAAGTCGGTCGAGTTCGGCATCGCCGGTTCCTCCGGCGCGTGGGCGACGATGCAGGGCGAGGATCCGTTCCAGAACGAAAAGTACGAGAACCTGCGCTATGCGATGTCGGGCTATTCCTCGGTGTTCCAGTTCCTGGTGCCGGCCGACTCCGACATCAAGTCGATCGCGGACCTGAAGGGCAAGACGCTCGGCATCATCTCCGGCACCACCGTGACGACCTGGTTTCCCGGCGTCGCGCAGGTCTACGGCATTGGCGACGACTACAAGGCCTCGGCGCTGAACGTCACCGACCTTGTCGATTCCATGCGCGACGGCGACATCGACGCGCTGATCTATGCCGGCGCGGCGCCCAATCCTGCCATCTCCGACTTGATGAATTCGCGGCCCATGCGGCTGCTGGCCATCGACGCCGACAAGGCCGAGGAAGTGCGCAAGCTCATGCCGTACTGGACGCCGGTGACCTTTCCCAAGTCGACTTATCCGACCATGGAGGAGGACATCCTGATCCTGTCGCAGCCGAACCTGCTGATCACCCATGCCGACGTCCCGGAGGACATCGTCTACAACATGGTCAAGGTCATCGCCGAGAACGGCGACTATCTGAAGAACATCCACCCCGACGCCGCCAAGTTCAACCTGGAGAATGCGGGGCTCGCCATGGTGATCCCGCCCCATCCGGGCGCCGCGAAGTACTACCAGGAGAAGGGCGTCCAGCTTCCGGCCTCCAACTGAGCTGCTCCTCTTGAAACAGCCTTCCGATCCCGCCGGCCCGCCGGCGGGATCCGACGTTCCGGCGGTCCGGCTCGCCCGCGAACTGGCGCTGCTGGACCTCCCGCCGCGGCGCTGGACCCGGCTTGCGGATAGCGGCGCCGAGACCGACGTGCTGGTGGTCGGCGCGGGCATGTGCGGGCTGGCCGCCGCGATCGCCCTCAAGCTGAAAGGCATCCACGACGTCATGGTGGTCGATGGCGCCGAGGCCGGGCGCGAGGGCCCATGGGTCACCACCGCGCGGATGGAGACGCTGCGCTCGCCCAAGCACCTGACCGGCCCCGCGCAGTGCATCCCCTCACTGACCTTCCGCGCATGGTACGAGGCAAGGCACGGCGCCGGCGGCTGGGCGGCGCTCGGCAAGATTCCGCGCGCGACCTGGATGGACTACCTGGTCTGGCTGCGAGGCGCGGCGGGCGTGGAGGTGCGCAACGGTACGCATCTGCGGCTGCTGGAGCCTCAAGGGACCCATTTGCGCGCCCATCTGGAGGACGTGTCGGGACTGCGGACGATCCGCGCCCGCCGCGTGGTGCTGGCCACCGGCCGGCTCGGCGCCGGCGGGGCGGCCCGGCCTGATTGCGCGCCGCCTGGGCTCGCCCCGCAGGCGACCGCCCACAGCAGCGACCCGATCGACTTCGCCGCACTTGCGGGTCGCCGGGTGACAGTGATCGGCGGCGGTGCGTCGGCATGGGACAATGCCGCCACCGCCGCCGAAGCCGGAGCTGCCGCGGTCGACCTTATGATCCGGCGCCCGATGCTGCCGCAAGTCAACAAGTCGAAGGGCGCGCTTGCCCCCGGCTTTCAGTGGGGCCTGCCGGAACTCGACGACGAGCGGCGCTGGCGAGTGCTGGCCTACCTCTACGACAATCCCTCGCCGCCTCCGGTGGAAACCGTGCGGCGGGCCATGGCGCTGCCGGCGTTGCGGGTCCGGCCCGGCACGACGGTGGACCGCGTCGGGGACGCCGGTCCCGGCCTCGTCCTGCACCTGGCCGACGGCACCTCGGAGCGCACCGACTTCCTCATCCTCGGCACCGGCTTCCGGATCGACCTGGCGCAGAGGCCGGAGCTGGCGCGGCTCGTTCCGCACGTCGTCACATGGGGTGACGCTTACACCCCGCCGGAGGCGCTGCGCCGGGAGGGGCTGGAGAGATATCCCTATCTCGGGCCGGCGTTCGAGCTGACGCCGGGCCCCCAGGGACCGGCCGCGATCCGGTCTGTGTACCTGTTCAACATCGGCGCATTCGCCAGCCTTGGCGCCCTGTCGGGCGACATACCGGGGATCGACGCCGGTTCGGCGCGGCTCGCGGCCGCCGTAACCCGCTCGCTGTTCGGCGAGGACTTCGAGGGACTGTTCCGCGGCCTGGAAGAGTTCGACGAGCGCGAACTCGCCGGCACGCCCTATCTCGCCTGACCGGTCGGTCTCAGATTCGCAGCCGGTCGCGCACCTCCAGCGCCGCCACGATGGCCGGCATGAACCACGGATTGCCGGTGTAGAGCGGCTGCGACCTGAACGGCCGGTCGAACGCCGAGAGTTCCGGGTCGCCAAGGATCTTGCGGGCCGTCCGGTAGCCGAGCCAGCTCATCATCGCGATGCCGCTGCCGCAGCAGCCCCCAATGAAGTGCACGGAGCCGCAGGCCTGCATGTGCGGAAGCTGGTCGAAGGTAAAGGCGATCATGCCGCCCCAGCTGTGGGTGATGCGGGCGTCGCGAAGGTAGGGGAACAGCGCCGTCATCCGGCGATGCAGCGCCGCCCCGCTCTTGCGGTAGTCGTCGACCTGGGAGGCGCCCGAGCGGCCGCCGAATAGGAGCCGCGTTCCGTCGGGCGATAGCCGATAATAATTGTGCAGCCGGCACATGTCGCCGAGTTGCGCGCGACCGGGCGCGATCCGGTCCGCCACCTCCGGCGCCAGCGGCTCGGTGGCGATGATCTGGCTCTGGATCGGGATCAGCCTGCGTCGCAGGAAGCCGAACTCGCGCCCCGTATAGGCATTGGTCGCGATCACCGCGGCGCCGGCTCCGATGTTGCCGCGGTCGGTGGTCACCACCGC
>JAEWEX010000072.1 GCA_023389135.1 Pseudomonadota bacterium
CGGTGGCGCAGGCCGCCGGGGACGAGGCCAATGCGCTGCGCCAGTCCATGGCCGAGCTCACCGGCCGCATCCGCGCCTACGCCGACGACGCGGTGGAGGAAGCCTGGCGCGAGGCCGCCGAGGCCCTGTCGGCCGCGAGCGTGCGGGCCGGGGCGTTCGAGCGGGAGGTGGCGGCGTTGCAGCGGCTGGCGGCGGCGCTGGCGACCGCCCGCTCGCAGGCGCGCGAACTGTACCTCAAGCCGGTCATGGCCGAGCTGCGGCCGCTGCTGGGCCTCCTGTTCGAGGACGTCTCCATCACCTTCGACGAGAAGACGCTGCTGCCCGACACCATCCTGCGCAACGGCCAGGAGGAGGACGTCGCGCGCCTGAGCGGCGGCATGCGCGAGCAGCTCTCGGTGCTGACGCGGCTGGCCTTCGCGCGGCTGCTCGCTCGCGACGGCCGCCCGGCCCCCGTCATCCTCGACGATGCGCTGGTCTATTCCGACGACGACCGCATCGAGCGCATGTTCGACGCGCTGCACCGCCAGGCCCGCGACCAGCAGATCATCGTGTTCTCGTGCCGCCAGCGGGCCTTCGCGCGTCTGGGCGGAAATGTCCTGCACATGACCGGCTGGCAGCCCTAGCGGCCGCCAGCAGACCGGAGGAACGCCCATGGCCGACGACACCCCCGCGCAGCCCAGGCTGCTCTCGGGCGGCAACCCGCAGATCGCCAAGGGCTATGGCGACGCCCCCGTGCAGGCCTACATTGAGGCCATGCCGGGCTGGAAGCGCGAGGTCGGCCGCCGCATCGACGCCATCGTCTCGCGCACGGTCCCCGGCGTGGCCAAGGCCGTCAAATGGAACTCGCCGCTCTACGGCATGGAGGGCGACGGCTGGTTCATCGGCGTCCATTGCTACGCCAGATACGTCAAGGTGGCGTTCTTCCGCGGCACGTCGCTGGAGCCCGTCCCGCCGGGCGGGTCGCGGCAGGCGGAAGTGCGCTACCTGGACATCCGCGAGACCGACGATCTCGACGAGGCGCGCTTCGCCGACTGGGTGCGCCAGGCCAGCCGTCTGCCGGGCGAGCGCATGTGACGCCCGCCCCGCGGCGACGCCGGGGCGCTCAGCCCGCCATGGCGGCGGCGATGGCCGCCACGTCGGCGGTGGCCCGCCCGACCATGAGGGTGCGCGCCGTGCGCGAGAACGACGCGCGGCGCACCTGCAACCCCGGCCCCATCTCGACGCGGACGGGAAACACGCCCGTGGGATGGCCGATGCGCACGATGGCGGTGTCGCCGCGGGCGGCCTCCGCGGGCAGCGTGCCCGGGATGTTGGCCGCGACCGCGGTGCAGACCGCGCCGGTACCCGCGAAGGCCTTGTGCAGCCGCGGGGGCGGGCCGACCACGCGCCGGGCGCACAGCGTCATGCGCTCCGCCGCGATCTCGTCCCCCGTCATGAAATTGGCGTAGCGCTGCGGCGCCGAGACCGCCACCGGCGTCGGCAGGTGCCCCATCTCCAGCGGAATGCCCACAAGCCGGGCGGCGGCCTCGCGGACGGCCCAGAATTTCGCCAGCAGGTCGGGCGTCAGCTCGACCGGCCCCTCGGCGCCCGTGAGCCCGATGGCGGCGGGGTCGAAGAAGCAGCAGATCTTGCCGATGTCCACGATGGACACGTCGAGATCGAGGCCCAGCGCCGGAACCGCCAGCCGGTCGCGCGGCGATCCCGTGGGCAGCAGCGTGCCGAGCGTCGAACCCGCCGTGTGCGCGAAATCCACCAGGAATTCGGCGCCGGACCCCGGCACGCCCTCATTGACGAAACCGCCGGCGGCGAGCGCCCGGCCGTCCGCGCCCACCGGCACGTCCACATAGATCGCCTTGCCGGAATTGCTGTTGTGGATCTTGACGCGGGTCAGCGGCGCGACCGGCGCGACCATGCCCTCCTCCAGCGCGAACAGCGCGGCGGCGACGGTGAGGTTTCCGCAGTTGGCGGAGTAGTTCACATAGGCGCGGTCGATGCCCACCGCCCCGAACGTGTAGGTGATGTCGGCGCCGTCCGGCCCGCCCGGTGCGATGAAGGCGATCTTGCTGGTCAGGGGGTCGGCCCCGCCCAGCCCGTCGATCTGGCGCGGATCGGGGCTGCCCATGATCCGCAGCAGCACCGCGTCGCGCAGCGCGGGGTCGGCGGGCAGCGCCTCCTCGCGGAAGAACACCCCCTTGCTGGTCCCGCCGCGCATGATCCGGCAGGCGATCCCCTCCTGTGCGACGTCGCTCACGGCGGCACTCCTCAAATCAGCAGCCCGGACGGCAGGGCCCCGATGCCGGTCCGGTCGATCAGCACCAGGAAGGCGACGACGACCGCGGTGTCGACCAGCGCGGTCCGCCAGCTCATGCCGGCCTGGAAGTGGAGCATGAGCGGCAGCCACAGCGCGGCGCCCAGCGCCATGCCGAACAGCCCCACGCACGGCAGCAGCGCCAGCAGCGACAGCGCCGCCACCACCGTGCCCCGGCCCGCGCCGGCACCCTCCGCCGGCGCCGCCGCCTGGCGCGCCAGGATGACGTCGCGGATCAGGTTGGCCACCGCCAGCATGAACCCGGCGGCGCAGATCACCAGCGGATAGCGGGCGGACCTGAACGGGAAGTCGAGCGCCATGGCATAGGCGGCGGCGAACAGCACGATGAGGCCGACATCCGTCGTCAGCCGCAGGACGGTCAGGCGGTCGCGCGGCAT
>JAEWEX010000139.1 GCA_023389135.1 Pseudomonadota bacterium
ACGCGGAGACATCGGGACCGGCGGCGCCGGACGATGCGCCCGAGGCGGTGGCGGACGTTGCGCACGCGACCGAAGCAGCGGCGGCGCCCGAGCCGATCCAGGCAGCGGCGGCCGGGGACGTCACCGCGGACGCCTTGCCGGACCCGGATATCGCCGCTCCCGAGCAGGAGGAGCCGGCTGAGGCGGCCGGTGATGAGCCGGACGGCCCGCATCCCGTGCCCGATCCGGAGCCGGACGCGGCGCCCCGGGACGCCGGCGACGCGGCGTCGCCGCGCGAGACCCAGGCGCGGCCCATGCGGTTCGTCTGGCAGACCGATGCGGACGGCACCGTGCGCATGGTGAGCCCCGAATTCCCCGCCGCACTGGGGCTCGGGCCCGACGACATACTGGGCCGGAGCTGGATCGCGCTCGCCGCCGCGCACGGCTTCGACGGAGATGGACGCCTCGCCAGGGCGCTGTCGCGGCGCGACACCTGGAGCGGCATCACCGTGATGTGGCCCATGGGCGAGGGACTTGTGCTTCCGGTCGACCTGGCCGGCCTGCCCGTGTTCAGCCGCGAGCGCAGCTTTGCGGGCTTCCGGGGGTTTGGCGTGTGCCGACCGGCGGAACCTGCGCCCGCCGCCGAGCCGGCCGCCGCTGCGCCTTCGGCACGGCTCCAGGAGGTGCCCAGGCAGGCGGAGGTGGTGCCGTTCCCCGAGCCGCGCGAGCCGGGACGGCCGAGCCTCAACAATTCGGAGCGCAGCGCGTTCCGCGAGATCGCGCGCGTCCTGCGCGGCGGCAAGGACGGGGCGAACCACCGGCCGGCAGCGGAAGAACCCATCCCCGCAACGCGGCCGGAGCCCGCTGCCCCGCCCTCCGCACCGGCTCCTACCGCGCCGGCAAGCGAGCCTTCACAGTCCGCGCCCGTGGCGGCCGCGCCCGCGCCCGACGCGACGGCCCCGTCCGCGCCGGCCGGCCCATCGGAGGAGCGCGCCACGCTGGATGCGGTGCTGGCGGCGCTGCCGGTGGCGGTGCTGATCCACCGCTCGGGCGTGCCCATCGGCCTCAACCGCGCCTTCTCGGAGATGACGGGGTTCGCGGATGCCGACGCGCTGTCGGCGGCAGGCGGGGTGGAGCACCTGTTCTCGGCGGAGACGCCCCCGGAAGACGGCGCGGGCGGGGTCAGACTGCGCCGCGCCGATGGCGGCAGCGCCGTCGTGGAGGCGCGCATGCGGCAGGTGCCCTGGGAGGGCGAGCCCGCGACGCTGCTGACCTTCACACCCGTGACGCCGCCGGCCGCCCCGGCGCCCGACCATGCGGCGCTGCGCAGCGTGGGCGAGCTGACCGCCATCCTCGACACCGCCACCGACGGCGTCGTGGTCATGGATATCGACGGGCGCATCGTGTCCGTCAACCGCAGCGCCGAGGCGCTGTTCGGCTACGAGGGCGCGGAGCTCGAGGGCCGGGCTCTGACCCTGCTGCTGGCGCCGGAGAGCCACGCCGCGGCGCTGGACTACCTGGAGGGCCTGAAGGCCAACGGCGTCGCCTCCGTCCTGAACGACGGCCGCGAAGTGTTCGGCGTCGCGCGCCGGGGCGGCATGATCCCGCTGTTCATGACGCTCGGGCGGCTGGAGGATGGCGAGACCACGCGGTTCTGCGCGGTCCTGCGCGACATCACGCCGTTCAAGAAGGCCGAGGCCGAACTGCGCGCGGCCAAGCACGAGGCGGAGCGCGCCAACGCCCAGAAGTCGGATTTCCTCGCCCGCATCAGCCACGAGATCCGCACGCCGCTGAACGCCATCCTCGGCTTCGCCGAAGTGATGATCGAGGAGCGGTTCGGGCCCGTGGGATCGGAGCGCTACCGCGACTATCTGCGCGACATCCACGCCTCGGGCGGTCATGTCATCAGCCTGGTCAACGACCTGCTGGACCTGTCCAAGATCGAGGCCGGCAAGCTGGACCTCGACTTCACCTCGCTGTCGCTCAACGACGTGGTCAAGGGCGCGGTGTCGCTGATGCAGCCGCAGGCGGCCGCCGCCAGGGTGATCGTCCGCACCAGCCTGGCGCAGCGGCTTCCGGGCGTGGTCGCCGACGAGCGCAGCGTGCGCCAGATCGTGCTCAACCTGCTGTCCAACGGCGTCAAGTTCACCCCGGCCGGCGGCCAGGTCATCGTGTCCACCGCGCTGACCGATCTCGGCCAGGCGGTGATCCGCGTGCGCGACACCGGGGTCGGCATGAGCGAAGGCGAGGTCAAGGCGGCGCTGGAGCCGTTCCGCCAGGTCGGCGCGACGCCCGCGGGCCAGGGCACCGGCCTCGGCCTGCCGCTGACCAAGGCGCTGACCGAGGCCAACCGCGCGACGTTCGCGATCCAGAGCGCCGCGGGCTCCGGCACGCTGGTGGAGGTCATCTTCCCGCCGACGCGCGTTCTCGCGGAGTGAGACCCGCGGCCAAGAGGTCGCACCCCGGCCGGTTGACTCCCCAGCTGCGAAGCTCCATTTTACGAGTAATATCAGTAGTTTAGATGACTTCTAAACTGCATCGGGATTTCGCGACACCGTCATGATCGTCTGCTCCTGCAACGTATTGAGCGACAGCGCCGTGCGCGGCGCATGCGCATCGGAGGCCTGCCCCCGGACCGCGGGCGACGTCTATCGCTGCCTCGGCTGCAGCCCGCAATGCGGCCGCTGCGCGCGCACCATCCGCGCCATCATGCGCGAGACCGGGGCCGGCTGTTCGCCTGCCTGCGCCGCCGCCTGCCCCATCGCGCCGGACCAGGTTCTGCTGGACGCCGCCGAGTAGCGCGCTCTTCCCGCTTGAAACCGCCCTCCGATCAGATTAGAATATTTCTAACCTGAAAGAACGGAGGCCGCCATGAAGGGCGACGCGAAGGTCATCGACTACCTCAACAAGGGGCTCCGTTCCGAGCTCACCGCCATCAACCAGTACTGGCTGCACTACCGGATCCTCGACGACTGGGGGTTCAAGGAGATGGCCAAGAAGTGGCGCGAGGAATCCATCGAGGAGATGCACCACGCCGACAAGTTCGTGGACCGCATCCTGTTCCTGGACGGCTTCCCGAACATGCAGGTGCTGGACCCGCTCCGCATCGGACAGGACATCAAGGAACTTCTGGAGTGCGACCTCGCCGCCGAGGTCGAGGCCCGCGCGCTCTATCTGGAGGCGGCGGAATACTGCCTCACCGTGAACGATCTCGTCAGCCGCGATCTGTTCAAGACGCTGGCCACCGACGAGGAGGGCCACATCGATTTCCTGGAGACCCAGCTCGGCCTGGTCGAGCGGCTCGGCGTCGAACTCTATGCCCAGAAGCACATGGGCGGCCTCGACGACTGAAGCCGGGTGGCCGCCTGTTGCGGCCAGCAGCCGCCTTCCGCCTGCCCGGCAGCTTCGCGCCCCGTTCCATCTCGCTGGAACGGGGCGCTTCCGCATCTCACGGGCAACGCTGGCCTATCGCCGCAGTTTGTAATTCATCTAATTCTAAGCTATTGAAAACAATAGGCTTTCCCGTTGACCGCGTGCGCCGTGCGCCCTATTGGCAGTGCCGGGCAGGCATTCCCCTGCCCTGCCGGATTTGACCAATCGGGGCGCCCGACCCCGGTGACGGAGGACGCACATGCGCCATTTCGCATCCATCTCGCTTCTCGCTGCGGGTCTCGTGGCCGGCGGCGTCGCCACCG
>JAEWEX010000453.1 GCA_023389135.1 Pseudomonadota bacterium
CCTGGAGCTCGGCTCCACCGTGGCCGGCCCGTTCTGCGGCCGCCTGTTCGCCGACTTCGGCGCCGAGGTCGTCAAGATCGAGCCGCCGGAAGGCGACGTGGTGCGCACCATGGGCAAGGTGGTGGACGGCAAGTCGCTCTATGCCGCGAGCATCTTCCGCAACAAGCGCCTCGCCGCCATCGACACGCGCCGCCCCGAGGGCCTGGCCGCCGTAAAGGCCATGGCCGAGAAGGCCGACGTGATCGTCGAGAACTTCCGCCCCGGGACGCTCGAGAAGTGGGGCATGGGCTACGAGCGCCTGTCGAAGGTCAATCCCGGCCTCGTCATGATCCGCATCTCCGGCTTCGGCCAGACCGGCCCCTACAGCCAGCGCCCCGGCTACGGCGTCATCGGCGAGGCGGTGAGCGGCATGCGCCACGTCACCGGCGACCCTGACCGGCCGCCGGCGCGCGTCTCGGTCTCGCTCACCGACTACATCACCGGGCTCTACGGCGCCTTCGGCGCCACCATGGCGCTGTTTGCCCGGACCCGCACCGGCCGCGGCCAGGTGGTGGATGCGGCGCTCTACGAATGCGCGTTCTCCTTCATGGAGCCGCACGTCCCCGCATTCCACCGCGCCGGCCATGTGGCGGGGCGGACAGGTTCCAAGCTGCCGGGCAGCGTGCCCAACAACCTCTATCCGACGGGCGACGCCTCCTACATCCACATCACCGCCATGGGCGACGCCGTCTTCGTGCGGCTGTGCGACGCCATGGGGCGACCCGACCTCGCGGCCGACGCCCGCTTCGCCAAGGCCGGCGCCCGCGTTCGCAACGACGAGGCGATCGATGAGATCATCGCCGAGTGGACGGCCTCCATGCCGCTCGCCGAGATCGAGCGCGTGCTGGGCGAGGCGGCGGTCCCGGCGACCCGCATCTTCACCATGGCCGACATCTTCGGCGACCCGCACTACCGCGCCCGCAACATGCTGCCCGAGGTCGAGAGCGAGGATTTCGGTACCGCCGTGGTGCCAGGGATCGCGCCGCGGCTGTCGGCGACCCCCGGGGTCGTCGCCCATGCCGGCCGCCGGATCGGGCGGGACACCCGCGCCGTGCTCCATGACTGGCTGGGATATGGCGACAGCGAGGTGAACCAGCTGGTCGAAGCCGGCGTCGCCGTCGAGGCCGAGCCGCTGAACCAGAAAGTCGAGGCCTGAGCATGTCTGCCCACGAAACCCTTCTGCGCGACTTCGACGAGCGGCGCGAGCGTGCGCTCGCCATGGGCGGAGAGGCCAAGATCGCCCGGCGGCGCGAGCAGGGCGTGCTGGACGCCCGCGCGCGGCTCGACCACCTGCTCGACGGCGACAGCTTCGTGGAGGCCGGGCTGTTCGGCACCTCGATCTTCCCCGAGGACGCGGAACGCACCCCGGCCGACGGCAAGATCGCCGGCTACGGCAGGATCGCCGGCCGCGACGTCGCCGTGGTGTCCAACGACTTCACCGTCAAGGGCGCGTCGTCCAGCGCCGTCAACGGCCGCAAGGTCGCCCACATGAAGCGCACCGCGACGCAGCGCGGCCTGCCCATCGTGTTCCTCGGCGAATCCTCCGGCGCCCGCATGCCGGACACCATGGGCGCGCGCGGCATGGGCACCATGCTGGGCAATGACGGCACCCAGTACCAGCGCCGCCGCGAGACGCCCTGGGCATCCGCCGTGCTGGGCCACTGCTTCGGCTCGTCGAGCTGGTATGCCTGCTGCGCCGACTTCAACGTCATGCGCAAGGGCGCGATCATGGCGGTGTCGAGCCCGGCGCTGGTCTCCCAGGCCATCGGCCAGGCCATCGACCCGGAGGAGCTCGGCGGCTGGCGGCTCCATGCCGAGACCACCGGCCTCGTCGACATGGTCGTCGACACCGACGAGGAGGCGCTCGCCGCGGTGCGGGCCTTCCTGTCCTACCTGCCGTCGCATCATCGCCAGGCGCCGCCGCGCGCGGAAGTCCCGGAGGGCTCCGGCGCCGGCATGGCGGCGATCGCCGACCTACTGCCCGAGCGCCGCGAGCAGGTCTACGACATGCGCCGCATCATCCGGACCATCGTCGACGCGGACAGCTATTTCGAGCTGAAGCCGCGCTTCGGCAAGCCCATCACCACCGGGCTCGCCCGCATCGGCGGACGCACGGTCGCCATCGTCGCCAACAACCCGCTCCACAAGGGCGGCGCCATGGACACCGACGCCTGCGACAAGGCCACCAGCCTGATCGTCATGGCCGACAGCTTCAACATCCCCATCCTGATGCTGGTCGACACGCCGGGCTTCGTCATCGGCAAGGACGCCGAGCGCAGCCGCGCGCCGGGCAAGATCATGAACTTCATGAACGCCCTGTCGCTGGTGACCGTGCCCAAGATTTCGATCGTGCTGCGCAAGAGCTACGGCCAGGCCTATCTCAACATGGGCGGCGGCAGGAACTCCGACGAGATGGCGGTATGGCCCACCGCCGAGATCAGCTTCATGGAGCCGGCCTTCGCCGCCCGCATCGTCACCGGCGCGGCGCCCGGCGATCCCGCCTACGAGGAGGCGCTGGCGCGGATGCGCAAGGGCACGTCGGTGTGGGGCATCGCCTCGATCTTCGCCGCACAGGCGGTGGTGCGCCCCGACGAGACCCGCGACTGGCTGACCCGCATGCTGGAGACGCACGAACTCAGGCTCACCGGTGGCGTCGGCGAGCACATGATGCGCAACTGGCCGACGAGCTTCTGATGTTCAAATCCATCCTTGTCGCCAATCGCGGGGCGGTCGCCGCCCGCATCGTCCGGGCCTGCGACGCCCTCGGCATCCGCTCGGTCGCGGTTTATTCCGAGGCCGACGCTGCGGCGCCCCACCTCGCGGCCGCGAGCGACAGGCGGCTGATCGGGCCCGGCCCGGCGGCGCAGAGCTATCTCGACCACGATGCGGTCATCGCCGCGGCGAAGGACGCCGGCGTTGACGCGATCCATCCCGGCTACGGCTTCCTCTCGGAGAACGCCGCCTTCGCCGAGCGCTGCATCGCGGAGGGCTTCGCCTTCATCGGACCCTCGCCCAGATGGCTCGCCGCCTGGGGACACAAGACACGGGCGCGCGATCTTGCCGAGGCGCACGGCCTGCCCGTCGCGCGCGGCAGCCGCGTCATGGGCGAGGATCCGGACGCGCTCATGGCGGCGGCCCGCGAGATCGGCTTCCCGGTCATGGTGAAGCCCGCCGGCGGCGGCGGCGGCATCGGCATGATCCCCGTCGCCACCGAGGCCGAGCTCGCCCCGGCGGTCGAGCGCTCGCGCTCCATGGCGAGCCGCGGCTTCGCCAATGCCGACATCTACCTGGAGAAGCTGCTGGCGGCGCCGCGGCACATCGAGTTCCAGGTGCTGGCCGACCGCCACGGCAACGTGGCCCATCTGTACGAGCGCGACTGCTCCGTGCAGCGCCGCAACCAGAAGGTGATCGAGGAGGCGCCGGCGCCCGGCGTCGATCGCGCCCAAGTCGAGGCGCTCGCCGACCGCATCTGCGCCATGCTGTCCGAGATCGGCTACGACAACATCGGCACTGTCGAGATGCTGATGGACGCCGACGGCGCCTTCAGCTTCCTGGAGATGAACACCAGGCTCCAGGTCGAGCACGGCGTCACCGAGGAGATCACCGGCGTCGATATCGTGGCGGCCCAGATCAGGCTGGCGGCCGGCGAGCCGCTCGCCGACGTGCTGCCGGCGCGGCCGGCCATCCGCGGCCATTCCGTGCAGGCGCGGGTCTACGCCGAGGACCCCAAGCGCTTCCTGCCTTCGCCCGGCACCCTCGCCGCCTTCCGGCCGCCGTCCGGCATCCGCGTCGAGACCGGTTATGCCGAGGGCGGGCGGGTGACGCCGTTCTACGATCCCATGCTCGCCAAGGTCATCGCCCATGGTGCGACCAGGGCGGAGGCCATCGCCCGGCTCGACGCCGCGCTCGCCATGTTCGCGGTCGAGGGCGTGAAGACCAACATTCCGGCGCTGCGCGCCATTCTTGCGTCCGAGGCCTTCGTCTCGGGCCGTCTCCACACCGGCGTTCTCGCCGAGATCATCGCCGCCTGAACACGACGGAGTTTCCAATGAGCGAGTTGAGCATCCGGTCCGAGATCACCGGGACCGTCTGGAAGGTCCTGGTGGAGCCCGGCCAGAAGCTGGCGGAGGGCGACATTCTGGTCATCCTGGAATCCATGAAGATGGAAATTCCCGTGATCGCCGAGGACGGCGGGACGGTCCGAGACATCAAGGTCAAGGAAGGCGACGCCATCGACGAAGGCCAGGTGGTCGCGGTTCTCGACGTCTGACGCCCCTGCCGCGCAACCGGAACACCGGGCGCGTCCACAAGAGTTAGGAGGAAACGGTGCCGGCAAACCTCAATGCCGTAGAGCGGGTTCACAGCGCGGGCGATGCTGCGCGCGCGGCCTCCGCCCAGGCGGCCCCCATGGCCGAGAGGCCCGTGCTCGCCGTCGACGGCGTCACGCTGCAGTACAAGACCAAGGACCATCTGGTCACGGCCACTTGGCGGGTCGGCTTCGAGGTGTTCGAGGCCGACCGCTTCGTGCTGCTGGGCCCCTCCGGCTGCGGCAAGTCTACGCTGCTCAAGGGCGTCGCAGGCTTCATGAAGCCGGTGGAGGGCGAAATCCGGCTCGACGGCAAGGCCGTGCAGCGCCCGGGCCCCGACCGGATGATGGTGTTCCAGGAGTTCGACCAGCTCCTGCCCTGGAAGACCGTGCTCCAGAACGTCATGTTCCCCATGGTGGTCTCCGGGCGATGGAACCGCACCGAGGCGCGCGAGCGCGCGCTGGACGCGCTGGCCAAGGTGAAGCTGTCCAAGTTCACCGAGGTCCACCCGCACATGCTCTCCGGCGGGATGAAGCAGCGCGTGGCCATCGCCCGCGCCATGGCCATGGAACCCAAGATCCTTCTGATGGACGAGCCGTTCGCGGCCCTCGACGCCCTGACGCGGCGCAAGATGCAGGAGGAACTGCTCCAGCTCTGGAACGACGTGCGCTTCACGGTGCTGTTCGTGACCCACTCCATCGAGGAGGCGATCATCGTCGGGTCGCGGATCCTCGTGCTGTCGCCGCATCCCGGCCAGGTCCGCGCCGAGCTCAATTCCCACCAGTTCGGCCATGCCGACCAGGGCGGCGAGGAGTTCCAGGCGCTGCACAACAAGATCCACACCATGCTGTTCTCCGAAGCCGTCGAGGAACCCGCCGCCGTGGAGGCCGATCATGTCTGAGGTCGCAGCAACCCTGCGCGAGCCGCCCATCCGCGACGAGTTCGTCATCGAGCGCCGCGAGACGGCCCAGACCGGGGACGTGGCCCGCCCGCTCTCGCTGTGGGAGAAGGTCACCAACATCACCGCGCTCCGGCGGCTGATGATCCTGGTGGTGCTGGCGCTGCTGTGGGAGGTCTACGCGCGCTTCCTCAACAACCCGCTGATGCTGCCGACCTTCTCGGAGGTCGTCGCCTCGCTCTGGGCGGAGGTGACCGACGGGCCGCTGCTCGACCGCACCTTCACCACCATCCAGGTGCTGCTGATCGGCTACGGCTCCGGTCTGCTGCTGTCCGGCATCCTGACCGCGCTGGCGGTTTCGACCCGGATCGGCAACGATCTGCTCGGCACGCTGACGGCGATGTTCAACCCGCTGCCGGCCATCGCGCTGCTGCCGCTGGCGCTGCTGTGGTTCGGCCTCGGCATTCCGAGCCTCGTCTTCGTCATCATCCATTCGGTGGTCTGGGCGGTGTCGCTCAACACCCATATGGGCTTCATGTCGGTGGCGGAATCCCAGCGCATGGCGGGCCAGAACTACGGCCTCAGGGGCGTCCGCTACGTCATCCTGCTGCTGATCCCGGCGGCGTTCGCGTCGATCCTGGCCGGCCTCAAGATCGGCTGGGCCTTCGCCTGGCGAACCCTGATCGCCGCCGAGCTGGTGTTCGGCGTGTCGTCGCGCTCCGGCGGCCTCGGCTGGTACATCTTCGAGAACCGCAACCAGCTCCTCACCGCCAACGTCTTCGCCGGACTGCTGATGGTCATCATCATCGGCCTGCTGGTGGAGAGCGTGGTGTTCCGCGCCATCGAACGGCGCACAGTCGTCAAGTGGGGGATGCAGCGATGAGCGGCGCCCAGGTGAAGCGCATGGCGTCTGCCGAGCCGGTCTCCACCAATGGCGGCGGCGCCGTCGTGGAGGCCCTGAGGGCGGCCGGGATCAGCCACGTCTTCGGACTGCTCGGCTCCTCGACCATGGAGCTCTACGACGCGCTCTACGACGCGCCGGACATCACCTATATCGGCGTCCGCGACGAGCGCGCCGGCACCCACATGGCCGACGCTTACGCCCGGGTCTCCGGCCGTCCGGCGGTGATCCTCGCAGGGCAGGCGGGGCCGGGGGCGACCAACCTCGTCACCGGGCTCGCCCAGGCGATGCATGCCTACTCGCCGGTGATCGCCATCGCCGGCGCCGTCTCCACCGACCATGTCGGCCGCGGCGCCTTCCAGGAGATCGACCAGCAGTCGCTGTTCGCGCCGGTGACCAAGCGCACCATGAGCGTGCCGCGGGCCGAGCGCCTGCCGGAATTCGTCAAGGAGGCGGTCCGGATCGCCACGGCGGACCGGCGCGGTCCGGTGCTGCTCAACATTCCCCGCGACCAGTTCGCGGCCCAGGTCGAGGTCACGGCGCAGCCCGCCGACCGCTATCCGGTCACCATGGCGGGAACCGTCAATCCTGCAGAGGTTGCGGCGATCGCCAAGCTCCTGAAAGGCGCGCGGGCGCCCGCCATCCTCATGGGCGGAGGCGTCAAGCGCGGCGACGCCTGGCGGCGGATCGGGGCCATGGCGGAGACGCTGGGCATCCCGGTGGTGCTCGCCGCCGGCCACGGCGACGCGCTGCCCAACGACCACGCCTGCTGCTTCGGCCAGATGGGCCCGCGCGGCAACCCGGTGGCCAGCGGCATCACCCGCGAGGCGGACGTGCTGCTCGCCTTCGGCAGCCGGCTCGGCTTCAACAGCACCTTCTACACCTACAACGACCTGTCGCGCTCGGGGGCGATCGTCCAGATCGACCTCGATCCCGATGTGATCGGCCGGTACTTCCCCGTCGCCCATGGCGTCGTGGCCGATCCGGGCGCCATGGCGGACGCGCTGGTCGAGGCGTTGCGCGGCGAAACCCCGCCCGCCGGCTGGCGCGACCGGCTGGCGAAGCTGTCGTCGGCGCGAGACGACCTTTGGACCGAGCGCGAGGCCAAGGGCGCATCCACCCGCACGCCGTTTTCGGCGGAGGCCGTGTTCGCGGAGGTCCGCAAGGCGATGCCGCGCGACGCCATCGTCACGCTCGACGCGGGCACGCTGTGCCTCCAGGCCACCGACCAGCTGCGCTACAACGCGGTTCCCGCGCTGGTCACGCCGCTGGACTTCGGGCTCGTCGGCTTCTCCTACGCCGCGGGCCTCGGCGCCAAGGTCGCCGCGCCCGACCGGCCGGTGCTCTCGCTCATGGGCGATGGCGGCTTCGCCATGACCATGGCGGAGATCACCACCGCGGTCCGCCACGACCTGCCGACGGTGTGTCTGGTCATGGACAATGGCTGCTGGGGCGCCGAGAAGGCCTACCAGCGCGACTTCTACAACGGCCGCTACATCGGCGCCGACATCGACAGCCCGGCCTACGACAAGGTCGCCGAGCTGTGTGGCGCGGCAGGCTACCGGGCCGAGAAGCCCGGCGAGGTCGCCGAGGCGATCTCGGAGGCCTTCCGCGCCGGCCGTCCCGCCGTGATCCACACCAAGGTCGATCCCGACGCCATCGTCAGCTTCCGCCGCGACGCATTCAAGCATCGCGGCGGCTGAGAAAAACAAGATCGAATGGAGGAAATCGAAATGAAGGAACCCGACTTCGTCGTTCACCACAAGGGCGACACCCTCGGTGTCGTGGTGGTGGAGGGCGTCAAAGCCGGCCAGACCCTGACCGGCTGGGTCATGGAGACCGACGAGACCATCGAGGTGAAGGTTCTCGACGCGGTCCCGCTCGGCCACAAGCTGGCGCTGGCCGACATCGCCGACGGCGCCGACATGATCAAGTACGGCAACCCCGTGGGCCGCGCGTCCGAGGCGATCAAGCTCGGCGGCTATGTCCACTACCAGAACATGAAGAGCAGGCGGTGGTGAGCATGGCGCACGATCATTTCTTCGGCTTCCGGCGCGAGAACGGCCGCGTCGGCATCCGCAACCACGTCCTCATCCTGCCCGTGGACGACATCTCCAACACCTGCGCCGAGGGCATCGCCAACAACGTCCACGGCACCATGGCGCTGCCGCACTCGTACGGGCGGCTGCAATATGGCGAGGACCTCGACCTCCACTTCCGCACCATCATCGGCGCGGGCGCCAACCCCAACGTGGCGGCGGTGCTGGTGATCGGCATCGAGCCGGCCTGGACCAAGAAGGTGGTCGACGGCATCGCCAAGACCGGCAAGCCCGTCGAGGGCCTGGCGATCGAGGGCAATGGCGAGCTCGCCACCATCTCCAAGGGCTGCCGCATCGCGCAGGGCTTCGTGCAGTTCGCGACCGAGCAACTCCGCGAGAAGGTCGACATCGGCGAGTTGTGGGCCGCGACCAAGTGCGGCGAGAGTGACACCACCAACGGCATCGGCTCGTGCCCGGCGGTCGGCAGCTTCATGGACAAGCTCGATCCGAGGGGGATCACCTCCTGCTTCGGCGAGACCACGGAGATCACCGGGGGTGAGGACGTCTGCGCCGCGCGCGCGGTCTCGCCCGAGATCGGCCAGAAGTTCATGAAGGTCTGGCAGCACTACCAGGACGAGGTCACGCGCTTTAAGATCGACGACCTGCTGGACAGCCAGCCCAGCCAGGGCAACAAGGCCGGCGGCCTCTCCACCATCGAGGAGAAGGCGTTCGGCAACCTCGAGAAGATCGGCAAGAAGACGAAGTACATCGACGTGCTCGGTCCCGCCGAGGCGCCGCAGAAGGGCCCCGGCCTCTACTACATGGACACGTCGAGCTCGGCGGCCGAATGCCTGCCCCTGCAGGCGGCGGGCGGCTTCGTGCTGCACCTGTTCCCCACGGGGCAGGGCAACGTGGTCGGCAACCCCATCATGCCGGTGATCAAGCTGACCGCCAATCCGCACACCGCGCGCGTCATGTCGGAGCACATCGACCTCGATGTTTCCGATATCCTCAAGCGCAAGATGACCATCTCGGAGGCGGGCGACGCACTGATCGACATGGCGATCCGCACCTGCAACGGTCGCCTGACCGCGGCGGAGACGCTGCGCCACCGCGAATTCTCCATGACCAAGCTCTACCGAAGCGCCTGAACCTACCCGCACGAGCCGCGGCAAACGCGGCCGAACACGCGAAAAGCAACAGGAGGAAACGACATGCGTACATTCAAGGGCGTCAATCGAAGGGTTGCCCTGGCGGCCGCCGCCGGGGCGTTCGCCGCGGCGGCGTTCGCGTCCGGGCCCGCCTCGGCCCAGGTGGACACCATCCGCTTCGCCAAGGGGTTCGGCATCCCCTACCTGCCGGTGATCATCCTCGAGGAGCAGAAGCTCGTCGAGAAGCACACCAAGGAACTGGGCGTTCCCGCGACCGCCGAATTCCTGCAGCTCGCCAGCGGCGCCGCCATGACCGAGGCGCTGATCTCCGGCAACCTTGACTACCCGACCGGCGGCCCCGGCCCGCTGCTGACGGTGTGGGATCGCACCAAGGGCAACATCAATGTCAAGGGCATCTCGGCGATCTCGTCGATCCCGGTCTATCTCAACACCATCAACCCGGCCGTGAAAACGCTGCGGGACTTCACCGACAAGGACCGCATCGCGGTGCCGACGGTGAAGGTCTCGACCCAGGCGGTGACGCTGCAGATCGCGGCGGAGAAGGAGTTTGGCGAGGGCAAGCACGACGTGCTGGACACCTACACGGTCTCCATGGCGCCGCCGGACGCGCACAACGCCATGATGAGCAAGGGCACGGAGATCACCGCGAACTTCACCAGCCCGCCCTTCATGTATCTGCAGCTCGAGAAGGACCACGCCCGCCGGGTCATCAGCTCCTACGACGTCATGGAGGGACCGACCAGCTTCATCCTGATGTGGACCACCGAGCGCTTCCATGACGCCAACCCGAAGGCGCACCAGGCGGTGCTCAACGCCCTCGGCGAGGCCAACGCCTACATCAAGGAAAACCCCCGCGGCGCCGCCGAGGCGTTCATCAAGAACCAGAAGTCGCCGCTGGCGCTGGAGTTCGTGGAGGAGATGATCTCCAACGAGGAGAACATCTTCACCACCGAGCCCCAGAACCTCATGAAGTACGCCACCTTTATGAACAAGATCGGCTCCATCAAGAACAAGCCGGCGGACTGGACCGAAGTGTTCTTCCCCGAGGTTCACGGCGGGAAGGGCTCCTGACAATGGCGGACGGGAACGGCCGGGACACGGGCCGCGCACTTTATCCCCACGGCCCGCTGACCGAGTGGCTGGCACGGGTCTTCGCCGCATGCGGCGTGCCCGTTGCCGACGCCGCGACGGCGGCCGGCCTTCTCGTCCGCACCAATGCCCGCGGGGTGGAGACCCACGGTCTCACCCGCGTGCTGGTCTATGTGGAGAAGCTGCGTTCCGGCGAGCTTTCCGCAGGCGCGACGCTTCGGCTGGAGGACCGCCACGGCGTCCTCCACGCCCACGCCGACGGCGCGCTGGGCCAGGCCTGCGGCATCGCCATCGTCGATGCCGCTGTCGAGCGCGCCAGGACGGCCGGCATCGTGACGGTCATCGTCCACGAAATCGGCCATCTGGCGGCGCTCGGCCAGTTCGTGCTGCGCGCGGCCGAGGCCGGCATGATCGGTTTCATCACCCAGTCGACGCCGCCCGTCATGGCCCTTCCGGGCAGCCGCGGCGCCGCCATCGGCAACAACCCGCTCGCCTATGCGAGCCCGGTGCCGGACGGTCCCCCGCTTGTGTTCGACATGGCGGCCAGCGGCGTCGCCCGCGGTGCGGTGCTGCTCGCCGCGAAGCAGGGCCGCACGCTGCCCGAGGGCTGGGCCATCGACGAGGAAGGCAACCCGACGACCGACCCGCAGGCCGCGCTGCGCGGCGCCATGCTGCCCATGGCGGGCCACAAGGGCATCGGCCTCGCCATGATGGTGGAGAGCCTCGCCGGCAGCCTCAGCGGGGCCAAGCCCCCCGCCATGACCGGCGCCAAGCCCGGCAGCGCGCCGAGCCGCGTCGGCGCCTTTCTCATGGTCATCAACCCCGACCTGGTCGCCGGCCGCGACGCCTATGCGGCGCACATGGCGGGCTGGATCGCCACCTACCGCGCGGCCTCCGGCGAGCAGGGCCGCTACCCCGGCGAGCGCGCCGCCGCTCTGGAGGCGGAACGCTATGCCGCCGGCATCCCGCTGCCGCCGGCGACGGTCGCGGACCTCGCCAGGGTGGGGGAGATGAC
>JAEWEX010000340.1 GCA_023389135.1 Pseudomonadota bacterium
GTTGAAGGCCTGGTTGGTGCAGGCGGCGTCGGTCGACATCCATGCCATGGCGCGCGCGAGCAGGCCCGCATCGGTGACCTGGTAGATGCTGCGGAAAGCGCCTGGCCGGCCGGGCCATCGCAACGGCAGCCCCAGTTCCCGCGAGATCGTGGCGTAGACCCCGATGACGGCGATCAGATTCAGCGAGGTCCCGACGGCGTAGCCGCAGATCGTGTGCGGGCGCGCGCAGGAATAGGTCCAGCCCCGGCCAGCCTGCCGCCGCGCAAGGAAGTCCTGCTGGTCATAGTAGAAATTCGGAGGGAAATGGCGCGCGTCGTCCTCGCGGGCAGGCGTCCGGAACGGGCCGAGATGGGCCCCGTAGTACTTCGTGCCCTGCAGCAGGCAGATGTGCCGCAGGCCCGGGGCCGCCGGCTCCACCGCATCCACGACATTGGCCAGCATCGCGGCATTCGGCGCGCATTGCGCAGCCCAGGTCGCGGCGGGGACATAGGCGGCATAGAAGATGTGCGTGACGCCGGTCAGCGGCGACAGCGCATTTCGTGCAACCTCGGGGTCGGTGAGATCGGCGCTGACATAGCGTACCCGGCCCGCGGCCTCGGGCGGACGTCGTGCGACGCCGATCACATCCCAGCCACCGAGGGCCGACAGATGGGCGACCAGCGCCCTGCCCGCGACCCCGGTCGCACCGACCACCAGCGCAGTGTTCTGCGCCATGCTCAGCGCACCGCCGCGAGCGAGGAATGGAACGCGTAGATGCCGATCTCGGCCGCCCCGGAGTTGCGGGGTACGGCGGTCTCGATGCGTGCGGAGACCGCTTCGGCGTCGGCGTCGGCGAGGCAGTCCACCACCAGCGCGCCGGATATCAGCTCATCCGGCGCGCCCCGGCTCCGTGCTTCGCTGGTCGCGGGCGTTTGCGCGCCGGAGGCGCGCCACAGCTGCGCCCGCGTCACCCCGTCGGATTCGCCGAACTCTCGAAGCAGAGCATCGAATGCTCCGCCGGCGCCGCGCCAGTGACACGTGACGACCCGTCCCCCGACAATGTCGCCCGTGCGTTCGACGAGTTCGCACACGGTGCGGCTGGCATTGGTGAAGGACGGCATGATCCGGCGCGTCCACGGCGTCGGGTTCTCCAGCCGCTCCAAATAGGTTTCGGACGACAGAACGGCCGCCGTCTCGGTCTCGTAATAGGTGAAGTACGCGCGACCGGCACGCATCGCCCTGTAGCGATATCCGAACAGGAACCCCGGGACGCCCAGGCGCTCGGGCAGATGCTCCAGCCTGTACCACCGCTCATAGTCGGCCTCCGCGCCCGCGGCGCAATCATTCCAGACTGCGAGGATGCCTCTCATGCGGTGAGCCTTGCGCGACCGGGCGTGCGGCAGGACGGCCCGACCGCGCCCGCAAGATGGGAGCCATGGCAAGGTGAATGATCAATCATTCAATGTCAATATTGTCAATCTGGCCGAGGCTTTTGGCCATGAAGTGACGCAAAATCCCGGTGAGCCAGCAGTTCTGGAGGTCTCGCCACGGCCGATCACGGTCCGCTTCGGCCCAGCCTGACATGCTCGGGCGGCTTCGAAAATCGAAACCTGGTCCTGCCCGTGCGCCCCACAGATCCCCCGGCTAATGCCGGGCGGGATCGCGTGTTCGGGGCCTTTCCGGCAGAGTTCTCAGGCCGTGCATGGACCGCGCGTCGGCCTCGATCTTTCGGCGGTGGAAATTGAAGATCAGGAGCATCAGGTCGGGGTCGGCATGCTCGTCCACCTGCAACCCGCCCAGCAACTCAAGTTCGTCGCGCGAAATCCAGCCCCGCATGCTGCGCCCGGGCTTCGTTTCGATCGGGAAGCTCACGCCATCGTCCATGACCGCGGCCGGGCGGCGTCGCGTCGCCATCGTCACCTCCTCCGATCGCAGTCGCAATGACGTTGCCTGCCGAGGCGAATGTCGGCGTCGGCGCCCAACGGTTACTCTCCATAACGGTGTAAGGATCGCGAGGGTTCCCCGCCGTAGCGATCCGCCGGGAGCGCGCCGTCGCGTTCGGGGCTCGCGCGCTGACCCGGAACGACCCGCCTCTGCTCCGTGCAAGCTGCCGTTCACGCAAGGCCGCCGGCTGGCACGGCTCTTGCGACCTGCGAGATGCGAAGGCGACCGGACGGACGGACATCCGTTGCCGGCGACCTCGCAAGAGGGGCCTGCACGCGCACCCCTTCCGGATCTGCGAGACGGCCCGACGGCGGTCCGCACCCACAGGAGGAAACGACATGAAGCGAATTTCTGCGGCTGTGCTTGCCGCGACCGGCCTGCTGGCGCTGACGGCCGGCGCATACGGCCAGGACAAGTATCCCTCGCGTGCGGTGGAGATCATCGTGCCGTTCGCGCCGGGCGGATCCACCGGCACCACCGCCCGCGCGCTGGCCACCGCGCTGGAGAAGCACTGGGGAAGCCCCGTGCGCGTCGTCAACAAGCCAGGCGGCAACACCGTGCCGGCCGTGCAGGAGGTCATGCAGGCCAAGCCGGACGGCTACACGGTGCTGGCGGATTCGCCCGCATCCGCCTCCATGCTCGAAGTCGTGGTGCCGAACCTGCCGTTCGAGGCGCTCGACCGCTCCTTCCTCGGCATGGTCGCCCAGACCCCGATGATCTTCGTGGTCCCGCCGGACTCGCCCTTCAAGACGCTGGGCGACGCGGTCGAGGCGCTGAAGAAGGATCCGTCCACCTTTACCTGGACCTCGCTCGGCGGGGCCGGCGCCCAGGATTACACCTTCCGCCAGCTGTTCAAGGCCGTCGGGGTGGACATCGGCGGCACCCGCCCGGTCGCGTCCAAGGGCGGCTCCGAGGCCATCACCATGACCGCAGGCGGCAATGTGATGCTCGGTGCCGGTTCGTGGAGCGCGATCGCGCCGCTGGCGTCGGCCGACAAGATCCGCGTCCTGGCCGTAGCCTCCCCGGAGCGGTTCCCGAGCCTGCCCGATACGCCGACCGCCGCGGAGGCCGGCTTCGAGGGCGTGGAGATCCTGTTCTGGTTCGCGATTTCCGGTCCCGCCGGTCTGCCCGACAACGTCACGCAGGCCTGGAGCGAGGGCCTGGAAGCCGTGACCAAGGACGCCGAGTTCGTCAAGTCGCTGTCCAACATCGGCATGGTGCCGTTCTTCTACACCAGCGACGAGATGGAGGAATATGTCAGCCGCGAGAAGGGCGTGGTCCAGGAACTCTGGGCGCCGAAATCCTGACCGCACGGCGCTCCGGCGCCGGCGCCGCCATCCCCGCCCCCGCGCAGCGCGCGGGGGCGGTCCGCCTCCCCTGTCGTCGTCGCGAACAGTCCGCGCATTCCCGGCGGACAGACGCCGACCTCAGCGCGGATCGAGGCCGAGCAGGTTCATCGCATTCCGGTAGGCCACCTTCTCCAGCGATTCCGGGC
>JAEWEX010000464.1 GCA_023389135.1 Pseudomonadota bacterium
ACGCTGGCCCGTGCCGCCGGGGCGGAGGTCTGGGCGATCACCGCGAACCCCGACAGCGAACTGGCGCGCCTCGCCGACTGTCATTTCCTGAAGCCGCCCACCGGCGAGAACGAGGCGGTGGGCTTCCAGATCACCATGGCCATGCTGCTGCTGATCGGCCTCGGCCTCGCCGAGCGCATCGGCCGGATCACGCCTGACCGGGCATCGGCGGTGCGAGACATGCTGGCCGCAGGCCCCGCCGACATGGCGCGGACCGTGGCCCTGGCGGAGCCGGTGGCCAGGGATTGGGCCGGACGCATCAAGGATGCGCCCCACATCCTGTTTCTCGGCAGCGGCCCGACCTGGGGCACGGCCGTCAACGCCACGGCCCGCGTGCTGGAAGCCGCCGGCGCAAGCGCTTCCGCCCAGGACATCGAGGAATGGGTGCATCTCGACCGCTGGGTGGCGGACAAGGCGCTGCCTGTGGTGCTGATCGCGCCCCCTGGCCCGGGGGCCGACCGCGCCATGGAAGTCGCGGTCGCGCTGAAGGCGCTGGGCAAGACGTTCGCGGTCGTGACGTCCGAGGCCGAGGCCGGACGCTACGCGGCGCTGTGCCCGGTGCTGCCGGTGTCGACCGGACTGCCGGAGGAACTGGCGCCGCTGGTCTACAACCTGCCCTGCGAATTGCTCGCCGACCACATCTGCGCCGCCGGCGGCCGCGCGCCCTACCGCACCGACGATCCGGCATACGAGGCGCTGGGCGAGGTGCGCTGGGGCGGGCATGTGCGCAGGAATCCCGTGGCGCCGACGTTGTAGGCCGGGGGATCGGCTGCGACCGTATTCCGCCGCTGCGGAAAGTGTTCCACAGTCCGCAGGGGATAGGGCTTCCCGGACGGCGCTCCCGTACCGGGTGAAGGAGCGGGCCAGCGTCGATGTCAGCCAGGAAGATCGCGACGATCAACGACGTTGCCAGGCTGGCCGGCGTTTCCATCACCACGGTCTCGCGCGCCATGAACGGCACCGGCCCGGTCCGCGCCGACGTGAAGACAAGGGTCGAGGAGGCGGCGGCCGCGCTCGGCTACATCCCGGCCCGCGCGGCGCAGATGCTGTCGCGCCAGCGCAGCCACACGCTGGGCGCCATCATCCCGACGCTCGACTACTCGATCTTCGCGCGCAAGATCGACGCCTTCCAGCGGCAGGCCGAGCGGCGCGGCTACAACATCCTGATCGCCGTCTCCGACTTCGACCCAGAGGTCGAGTTGCGCCAGTGCACCAACCTGATCCGCTCGGGGGCGGAAGGGCTGCTGCTGGAGGGCGGCCTGCACAGCCCCGAACTCTACGCCCTGCTCGCCTCGCGTCACGTGCCCTACGTCAACACCAGCACCTTCGACGCCGCGGGCCCCCACCCGACCATCGGCTTCAGCAACCGCGCCATCGCGGCCAAGGCGACGCAGTACCTGCTGGATCTCGGCCATCGCCGGATCGGCGTGATGGCGGCGCGCACCACCTTCAACGACCGCGCATCCGAGCGCATCGAGGGCGTACGCGAGCGGCTCGCACGCCAGGGACTGGAACTGGCCGAGGACTGCGTGGTGGAATGCCGCTTCGTGCTGGCCGATGCGCGTCGCGCCTTCCGCCAGCTCATGGCGCTCGCCGACCCGCCCACCGCCATCGTGTGCACCAATGACCAGCTCGCGCTGGGCGGGGTCCTCGAGGCCCCGCATCTGGGCATCTCGATTCCCGGCGACGTCTCCATCATGGGCTTCGACGACCTCGACTGGGCGTCCCACCTGCAGCCGAGCCTCACCACGATGTATGTGCCGACCGCCGAGATCGGCCACGCGGCCGCGGACTTTCTGGTCGGGCGGCTGGAGGGGGGCGATCCGGCCGGCAGGGTGGAGATCGACGTCGATCTGATCGTGCGCGAATCCACCGCCCCCGCCCGCCGCGGACGGCTCTCGCCGCAGGAGCGACAGGCCCGCCCCTGAGCGCGCCGCCGGGAACCGGACGACGCGCCGCAGTTTGAGGCAGGCGCGCCCGGAGGGCGCTCAGCCCAGTTCGGGCGCGTAGCCGGGGGGAGGCGAGAAGCCCAGATCGCCGCGCGCGATCACGGCCTCGCGACCGCCATTGGCCGCGAGTTGCTCCGACTGGCGCCGGCGTGCCCGCCGGTCGACGTCCTCCGGATCGATGGTGCGCCGCAGGCGCGCCTCGCAGGCTGCCAGCGCGTCGGCATGGGCCGGGTCGGCCGCGAGGTCGCGGAGCTCCTCGGGATCTGCCTCCAGGTCGAACAGCTGCGGGGGGTAGCCGACATAGTGGACGTATTTGTAGCGCCCGTGGCGGATCATGAAAGCCGCCTTGGTCGACCCCATGGCGTGGTATTCCGAAAGCACGGTGCGGTCGGGCGTCGCGCCATTGGCCAGCGCCGCCAGCGAATAGCCCGGATGATCGTCGTCGATCATGCCCGGGCCGGTCTCGCCGGTCGCCTCCATGATGAACGGGTAGATGTCCAGGATGGTGGCCGGCGTGTCCACGGTCGCGCCCGCCGGGATGCCGTCCCCCGACACGATCAGCGGGACGCCGGCGGATTCCTCGTACATGGTCGACTTGCCCCACAGGCCGCGGGCGCCGAGATTGTCGCCATGGTCGCTGGTATAGACCACGCGGGTGTCGGCGCCGTGGCCAGTCTTTTGGATGGCGTCCAGCACCTTGCCGATCTGCTCGTCGAGGAAGCTGCACAGGCCGAAATAGCCCGCCGTCGCGCGGCGCACCGCCTCGTCGTCATCGAAATAGTCGTCGTAGTTGAGCGAGCCGCCATAGTCCCTGAGATAGGGATGATCGGGCCGCTCGGCCCGGTCGTAGAGCTTGGGCCGCGGCAGCCGCGGGTCGTCGTAATAGCGGTAGTAGTGCTCCGGCGGCGCCGTCAGCGGAAAATGCGGCGTGACGAAGGAGACGAACAGCACCCACGGCTTGTCCCGGTGCTTCGGCGCCTCGTCATGGAGCCATTTGTGGGTCTCCGCCGCGATCTGGCGGTCATACAGCGTGTACGGGCTCTCGCCCGGCCCCGCCATGCGCGCCATCTTCCACGACAGCCCCCGCTTGGGCAGGTCCTCGCGCACCAGGCCCATGAGGTCGCCCTTGCCCTCGATCACGTGCATCGGGATGATCTCGCGGGAGAAGCCGTTGTCGTCCTTTGTCGAACGGAAGTGCAGCTTGCCGATCGAGACCACCTCGTGGCCGCGGTCGCGCAGGCGATGGTGCCAGGAGGGCACGCTGCCCTCATAGGGGTCCGCATTGTCCCAGTAGCCGATCTGGTGATTGTGCTTGCCCGTGGCGAACGCCGCCCGCGCGGGCACGCAGATCGGGCAGGGCGTGTAGCCCTGCGTGAACATCGTGCCCTGCGCGGCGAGACGGTCGAGATTGGGCGTGGTCACCATGTCGTGGCCGTAGCAGCCGGCCATGGACCGGTTGTGCTCGTCGGACATGATGATCACCAGGTTCTGGGGCTGCATGCGTGTCGCTCCTGGCGCGTTTCGTCGTGTCAGCGGATGAACTTGGTCTGGATCTCGCCGAAGGTGGCGAGCTCGCCCCGGACCAGCTCCTCGAAGGCGGCGCTGTCGAGCCAGACCGGCTCGAAGCCGAACTTCTCGCCGAACGCCTTGAACGAGTCGCTCTCGGTCGCGGCCTTCGCGATCTCGCCAAGCCGGGCGATCACCTCCGGCGGGGTGCCCTTGGGCGCGAACAGGCCGCGCACGACGCCGACCTCGACCGGGATGCCGAAGTCCTCCAGCGTCTTGGTGGACCGCAGCGGCTCATGGGAGATGCCGGTCAGCGCGCCGCCGGTGGCAAGCACGTCGATCATGCCCTCCTTCACCTCGTTGAGCAGGATCGGCGAATGGATCACGCCGGCGTCGACCTCGTTGGCGAGCAGCGCCTTGTTGAGCGCCGCGCCGCCCTGATAGGCGATCACGCGCACGTCCATCTCGGCATAGCCGCGGATGGCGTGCGCCATCAGGGCGTGCGCGCCGACCGCGCCGCCGACGCCGATGGTCAGCTCGCCCGGCTTGGCCTTGGCCGCCTCGCGGAAGGCGTCGAGGTCGCCATAGCCGCGGTCGCTGTGGGAGACCATCCAAGTCGGGGTCGAATAGACCCCGCCCACATAGGTGAAGTCGTCCAGCGTGAACGGCAGCTTCTGGAAGGTGAGCAGCGCGGTCAGGTCGCTGGAGCCGTTGAGCAGCAGCGTGTAGCCGTCGGGCTTGCCCTGCGCCACGTTGAGCGAGCCGGTGGCGCCGCTCGCCCCGGAGATGTTGTCGACGATGATGGTCGCCCCCGCGGGCTTCTCCATGGCGGCGGCGAGCGCGCGCGCGATCAGGTCGGTGCCTCCGCCGGCAGCCCACGGCACGATCATCCGCACCGTGTCGGACGGGAAGCTCTGCGCGCTGGCCGGCACTGCGAGCAGCGCGGCGATGGCGGCCGCCGTCATGCCCTTCAGGATCGTCTTCATGATTGTCTCCTCCGATTTCAGTCTCAGGGTTGGCCGCGACGGGCCGCGGCGGTCCGGTTGAACAGGGTGCTTGTCTTCAGCGCCTGCACGATCTCGCTGGCGAGCAGCAGCACGACCACGGCGAGCAGGATCCGCCGCGGCCAGGTGTCCACGAACGTCGTCCAGTCATTGTTCGACAGCGACAGCGCCAGCCTCAGATTGATCTCGATGATCGGCCCGAGGATGATTCCGAGCACGATGGTCACCACCGGGAAGCCGCGGCTTTCCAGCAGCAGGCCGACGACGCCGAACACGATGGCGATCCACACCGGGAAGAACGTGTTGGTGGTGGCGAAGGCGCCGAGCATCGCCAGCACCAGCACGAACGGGAAC
>JAEWEX010000468.1 GCA_023389135.1 Pseudomonadota bacterium
TCGTCGAGCAGTGCTTCCTCGGCCACATGCAGGAATCCATCGTCGATGTGCGCGGCGTGCGGCTGCGGGTCTGGGGCAAGCCCGATGATAGGCTGCGGATCGGCAGCGATGTCCATGTCCGGTTCGATCCGCGCGACTGCATGGTGTTCGCCGCTGCGGACGAGGCCCGCCCGCCGGCGGTCCACTGAGGTTCACAAGGCCGCGGCCCGCCGGACCCCGGGACCGCAGCCAACACCACACCGGGTTCCGATCGGGAGGAAGACATGTCCATTGGAGCGCATGAACTGAAGCGTCTGGGGATAGCTGCCCTGGCGGGTGCGGCCCTGACGCTTGCCGGCGTCGCCGGCGCCGGGGCGGAGCCCGTGCAGGCGATCGTCGATGGCGCCAAGAAGGAGGGAAAGCTGGTCTGGTATGACAGCACCCCGCGCGACCAGGCGCAGGTGGTGGTCGAGGCGTTCAACAAGAAGTATCCGGAGATCGCCATCGAATACACCGAGCTGCCCGGCGCGGCGAAGCTGCCGCGAATCCTGCAGGAGAGCGCCGCGGGCGGCCCGACCGCCGATGTGATGACGGACACCTCCGTGGTGATCACGCAGCTGATCAACCAGGGCTACGTCAACACGATCGACTGGAAGGAGCTCAACCTCAAGGTCAAGCCCGAGCAAACGCCCAACGGCCAGATGATCGTCATCTCGGGCGCCGTCCACCTGACCATGTACAACACCAACAACGTCAAGGGCGACGACATCCCGCAGACCTACGAGGATCTGCTGGATCCGAAGTGGCAGGGCCGCCTCGGCATGTGGCAGCGCCCGGTCGGCATCGTCTCGATGTATTCCAAGTGGGGCGAGGAGAAGGTTCTCGACTTTGCCCGCAAGCTTGCGGCGCTGAAGCCCCGGCTCTACCGCAGCGCCTATGGCGCGGCCGAGGCCGTGGGTGCGGGCGAGGTCGATATCGGCCTGTTCATCCCCTACCACTCCGCCTACACCACCATCGAGAAGGGCGCGCCGGCCAAGATCAATTACGACGTCGAGCCCATCGGCATCCTCCAGACCTACATGTTCTCGCCCAAGGAGGGACGCAACCCGAACGCCGCCAAGCTGTTCATGAGCTGGCTCGGCTCCTCCGAAGGCGCGCTGGTCTACGAGAAGGCCTCCGGCCGCCCCAACATCTACGTGCCGGAATCAGGTGTCGCGAAGATGCTGGAGCCGCGTGAGCTTTCCCAGCTGAGCGCCGAGGACGAGGCCGCCAAGGCCGAATATATCGGTTCGCTGGAGGCCCAGGTCGACAAGATTCTGCAGGGTCGCTGAGATGTGCGTCCGCCCGGCCGGGTCCGGCTTCATCGGTATCCGCGCCGGGCGGGCGCAGACGTTTCACCGCTTCGACTTATCGTCGTTGCGCGCTATTCAAGCTTCTCGTCGGCATGTGTTCGAGCTGGGAAGGCAGTGGCGTGGACAAGGCATTCGTGAAGGGATTGAAGGTCCTGGAATCGCTGGCGGGCAGCGCATCGCCGCGGGGGGCGAGCGAGATCGGTCGCCAGCACGGCCTCACCCGCAGCAATGTCCACCGCCTGCTGCAGACGCTCGTGCTCAGCGGCTACGCCGTCCGCGACGAGGCGACCGGGCGCTATTCCGCGACCCTCAAGCTTTGGGAGCTGGGCGGTCGGGTGTGGGCGGTCGACCCGTTCCGGCGGATCGTCGCGCCGATCGCGGAGCGGCTGGCGGCCGAGACCGACGAGACCATCCATGTGCTGTTCCGGGACGGCGACGACCTCGTGTTCGTGGAGCAGATCGGCGGCCACGATCCGCTGCGCTCGCACTGGCCGCTCGGAACCCGCATGCCCCTGACGCGTGTCTACGAGGACGGCGGGGGCATGCTGGCCTACCAGAAGGCCTATGTCGCCTCCCTGGCCGATGCCGAGCGGCTGGCCGTGATCCGCGCTTTCGCGAACCAGCTCGGAGAGCCCGAGGCGTTCGTCGGACGCATCGAGGAGGAGGTCGCGGAGATCCGGCAATTCGGCGCAGCGCTTCATCGGGGCGAATGGAACCCGGCGCTGCGCGGCGCAGCAGCGGTGTTCTCGTCGCGGCCCGGAGAGGCGACCGGCGTGATCGGCTGCGCCGGACCGGCCGAGCGCCTGCCGCCGGACCGGCTGGCGGTCGTGCGCCGCCTGATCGCGGATGCCGGGCGCACCATCACCCGCGAGATGAGCGGCGTCGTGGGCATGGCGGTCTAGCCGCCGTTCCGGCCGCACCCCGCATCGCCGGCCTTTCCCGGACCGTTGCCCCACGGGCTGCGGGTGCGCGATCTCGACATCATCCCGTCAGCATGGAGTGCCCCGCTTGTCGCCTGTGAAGCCGCTTGAGAAATACACGCTGATCGATCTCACCCATATGTTGTCCGGCCCCTATGGCGGCATGCTGCTGGCCGATCTCGGCATGACCACCATCAAGGTCGAGCCGCCGGGGACCGGGGAGGGCACGCGGCGGCTCCTAGCCACCGACCCGGAGAATGCGCGGCACGGCATGGGCGCCTACTTCATGACGCTGAACCGCAACAAGAAGAGCGTCTGCATCGACCTCAAGAGCGCGCGGGGCCGCGAGGTCTTCTATCGCCTGGTGGAACGTGCCGACGTGGTGCTGGAGAACTTCAGTCCCGGCGTGACCCGGCGGCTCGGCATCGACCATGAGGCGCTGTCGGCGGTCAATCCGCGGATCGTGTCCTGCTCGGTGTCGGGCTTCGGCCACGCCGGCCCCGCCTCCAACCGGCCGGCGTTCGACATGGTCGCGCAGGGCATGGGCGGCGGCATGTCCATCACCGGCACGACGCCGGGGGAGCCTTTGCGGTCCGGCATCCCCATCGGCGATCTCGGCGGCGGCATCTTTGCCGCCATGGGCATCCTGTCGGCGCTGCTGGCGCGCGAGACCACGGGGCGCGGCCAGCATGTGGACATCTCCATGCTGGACGGGCAGATCTCGCTGCTGAACTACATGGCGACGATGCACCTGCTGTCGGGCCGCAATCCGGGGCCCGAAGGCAACGGCCATTTCGTCCACGTGCCCTACAACGCCTTCCCTACGGCCACGCGGCACATCATCGTGTGCTGCCTGCTGGACCAGTCCTGGACGGCGCTGGCGAAGGCGCTTGGGCTGGAAGACCTCCTGATCGAGCGCTACGAGCGCCAGCCCGGACGCCTCGCGGACAGGGCCCTGATCGAGGCCCGCGTGGCGGATGTCCTGGCGACACGGCCCTGCGAGCACTGGCTGGAGATCCTGACCACGGCCCGGATTCCCTGCGCGCCGGTCAACGATTTCGAGCATGCGCTGTCGGATCCGCAGGTGCTCGCGCGCAACATGGTGATCGAGGTGGAACATCCCCAGGGCGGCGCGCTGCGCATGCCGGGCAACCCCATCAAGCTGTCCGATACGCCGGCCGAGACGTTCTCGCCGCCGCCGCTACTGGGCCAGCACACCGATGAGGTATTGCGCGACCTGCTCGCGCTGGCGCCGGAACAGGTCGCGGAACTTCGGCGTGAGGGCGTTGTGGCATGAGTACCTCCGGCAATGCGGTCCATATCTGCGAGACCGGTCTGCGCGACGGGCTGCAGAACCAGTCGCGCCATGTCGCCACCGCAGACAAGCTGCGCCTGCTCGACGGGCTGATCGCTGCCGGCCTGACCGACTTCGAGCTGACTTCCTTCGTCTCGCCCAGGGCGGTGCCGCAACTGGCGGACGCGGCCGAAGTGTTCGCCGCCGCTCCCGCGGGCGGCGGGCGCAGCTACATGGCGCTGGTGCCCAATGAACGGGGATATGAGCGGGCTGTTGCGGCCGGCGCCCGGTCCGTGGCCGTCGTGCTGGGCGCCACCGACACGCTCAATCGCAAGAACATCAATATGTCGCTCGCGGAAGCGCGGGCGGCCTCCGCCGCCGTGATCCGTCGCGCCCGCGCCGACGGTGTCGCCGCGCGCGCCTATGTCGCCGTCGCCTTCCGCTGCCCCTATGAGGGGGCGGTCGCCCCCGCGCGCGTCCATGAACTCGCCGCGGAGATGATGGCGGCGGGCGCCGGAGAGATTGCCGTTGCGGACACCATCGGCGCGGCGCATCCGGCCGAGATCCGGCCGGTGTTCGACCCTCTCCTGGCGGAGTACGGCGCTGCCGTGATCGCGGCGCATTTCCATGACACGCGCGGGCTCGGCACAGCGCTCGCCTGGGAGGCGCTGGAGGTTGGCGTGAGGCGCTTCGACGCGGCCTTCGGCGGCCTAGGCGGATGCCCGTTCGCGCCAGGTGCAGCAGGTAATCTGGCGACGGAGGATCTGGTGCTGGTGCTGGAAGGCGCAGGGTTCCGAACAGGCGTCGATGCGGCCGGGCTCATGGCGGTGGTCGACCT
>JAEWEX010000446.1 GCA_023389135.1 Pseudomonadota bacterium
GCTCGAATTTGAGGCCGAACTGGACCGACGGGTCGAAGAAGCCGGTTATGGCGTCGAACGGGATCAGCAGACGCTCCGGCACGCCGCCGAAGGACAGGCCGACCGCGAAGGCATGCTCCGTGACCTCCAGATCCCAGAACTGGTGCTGGAGGATGACGGTCATCTCGTCCGGGTGCTGGTCCCGCAGACGCTGCGACAGCCGCACGCCGGCGGCGCCGGTGCGGAACGAGATATAGAAGTGGTGGTCGCCGGGCAGCCCGTCGCGCGCGACATCGGTCAGCACGCCGCGCACAAGACCGCGCAGCGCCTGCTGTGCGAGGAGATCGTAACGGATGAGGTCGGTGGCGCGGGCCATGATCCTGGATCGTGTCGGGCCCGAACCGAGCCTCAGAAATGGAAGTGGAGGCTTCTGTTGCCAGGTGCCTCCGGACCCCGCCTGAAAGTGCTACCCCTCAGGACTTCGATTCGGCTTTACAGACCGCCTTACGCGGCCTGCGCAACCGGAGCATAGTTGTCGTTGGCAACTATATGTTCGGCCCGATAACGGCGGAACCATGCCGAGCGAAAGCAAGCCCTTTACGCCCTCGTCGATCCTGTTTCGCCCCCGCCGGAGCCCGCCAACGATCACGGGCTCGGGTGGAGGCGCCGGGTACTGCCCCCGGGTCCGAAAGGTTTATTACGACGGCCGTTTATCGCCATAGCCGGATTGCTCCGGCACCGGTGAATATAGGAACGAAACGCCGTCATGGAAAGGCATCAGCGCGGCGCGGCGGTGGATCGTGCGAAATCGGCGGCATGTCGCGCCGCCGGCCTCACGAAACGGCTCGCCGACGTGATCGCGATTGATTTCCCCGGGCCGGCGAACCGCGCCAGTGTCCGCCGCACCGCAATCCGCAGGGACCAACCGTCATGAACCGCCGCATCGCCCTGGGCCTGCTGTGCGCAGCCGCGCTGGCCGCAGTCCCGTTCGCAGGCGCAGCAGCCGCGGACCGGGAAATCTACACCGGCATCCTCTCCGACACGGCGGTGGGCGGCTACGACCCCGTCGCCTACTTCACCGAAGGACGACCGGTGCCGGGTTCCCGCCGGCACACCACCACGTGGAAGGGAGCGACATGGCGGTTCGCATCTGCCAGCAACCTCGCCCTGTTCACCGCGGAGCCCGCTCGCTACGCGCCGTCCTATGGCGGCCATTGCTCGTGGGCGGCGGCGCAGGGCTACACCGCCAAGGGCGACCCGCAGAACTGGAAGATCGTAGATGGCCGGCTGTTCCTGAACTACGACGCCAGCATCCACCGGAAATGGCAGGCCGACATCCCCGGCTTCATCGCCACGGCGGACCGCAACTGGCCGGGGATCGTGGGCAGATGACGGTTCAGTCGCGGTCGATCTTGATCACCTTGCCGGTGGCCATGTCGATGTCGATCTCGATCTCGCGGCCGTTGTCCTGGCGGCCCTCGACCTCCCACTTGCCGTCGTCGCGGTCGATTTCCTCCACGGTCGCCATGCCGTTCTTGCGGGCGATCTCGGCGGCCTGCTCGGCCGTGATGCCGGACGCGGCCTGCGACAGGGCGGCGGTGGAGGCGAGGGACAGGGCGATGGCTGCGATGGCGAGGCGCATGGAAGCTCCTTCTGAAGTTTGAAGCCGGACGGCACGGAAAAACGCCCACTGCCTCGGTCGAAGCGGTGGGCGGAGGAAATGAGCAATCGCGATCATAACGCGCGACCGCTAGAATCCGTTCCGGAGACATCCGGAGAATCGCCGATGCGTGCCTATCTCGACCTCATGACCCGTATCCTCGAGGAGGGCGTAGAGAAGGGCGACCGCACCGGCACCGGCACGCTGTCGGTGTTCGGCCACCAGATGCGGTTCGACCTCGCCGACGGCTTCCCGCTGGTGACCACAAAGAAGCTGCACCTCAAGTCGATCATCCACGAACTGCTGTGGTTCCTCGCCGGCGACACCAATGTGCGCTACCTGCGCGAGAACGGCGTGACCATCTGGGACGAATGGGCAGGCGCGGATGGCGAACTCGGGCCCGTCTACGGGCGGCAGTGGCGGTCCTGGCCCGCGCCGGACGGGCGGCGGATCGACCAGATCGCCGGACTGCTGGCCGAGTTGAAGCGCAACCCGGATTCGCGCCGGCTGGTGGTCTCGGCCTGGAATCCGGCCGATCTCGACCGCATGGCGCTGGCGCCGTGCCATTGCCTGTTCCAGTTCCACGTGGCCGACGGGCGGCTGGCGTGCCAGCTCTACCAGCGCTCGGCCGACGTGTTCCTCGGCGTGCCGTTCAACATCGCCTCCTACGCGCTGCTGACGGAGATGGTGGCCCATGTCTGCGGGCTGCAGCCCGGCGACTTCGTCCACACCTTCGGCGACGCGCATCTGTATCTGAACCATCTCGATCAGGCCCGGCAGCAGCTCGCCCGCGAGCCGAAGCCGCTGCCGAGGCTGCGTCTCAACCCGGCGGTGCGCGACCTGTTCGCCTTCCGCTACGACGACATCACGGTGG
>JAEWEX010000465.1 GCA_023389135.1 Pseudomonadota bacterium
CGTCCAGGGTGGCGGGGTCCGCCACGCCTTCCTCTGCAAGCCGCAGCGCCTCGGCGTAGAACGGGCGGGCGACGCGGTTGACGATGAAGCCTGGCGTGGAGGCGGCATCGACCGCGACCTTGCCCCAGCTTTCAGCCAATTCGCGCACCCGCTTCGCGACCGCCGCGTCCGTCGCCAGCCCCGACACCACCTCGACCAGTTTCATGGCCGGGGCGGGATTGAAGAAATGCATGCCGACACAGCGTCCCGGGCGGTCGAGCCCAGCCGCGATCGCTGTCACGGAGATGGACGAGGTGTTGGTGGCCAGGATCGCGTCGGGAGCCACCACGGCTTCTGCAGAACGGAAGAGCTCTCTCTTTGCGTCCAGATCCTCGACGATCGCCTCGATGACGAGGCTGGCGGGACCGAATTCGCCGACGCCGGCGACCGGACGGATGCGTGCGAGGATCGCGGCGCTGTCGTTCTCGCTCAAGCGTCCCCTGGCGACCTGCGATGCGAGCGAGGCTGCGATGCGGTCAAGCCCGCGCGCAGCGGCGCCGGGCTGGGCGTCGTAAACCAGCACCTGCGCGCCGGCGGTTGCCGCCACCTGCGCGATGCCGGCGCCCATGGTGCCGGCGCCCACGACCGCGACCACATCGCCTGCCGCCCTCATTCCGGCTTGACCTGAAGGATAATCTTGCCCTGCACCTGACCGCGGCGAAGCGCCTCCAGCGCGTCGCGGAAGCCGTCGAGAGGCAGCTTGCGGCTGATCCGCGGATCGATGCGGCCGGCCTGATAGAGATCGAACAGCTCGCGCTGTGCCGCCTCGACCCGCTCCGGCGTCCGTTCGCGGTAGTCCGACCATTGCACGCCCGAGACCGCGATGTTCTTCACCAGCAGGTAGTTCGCCTTGATGGTGGGGATCGTGCCGCTGGCGAAGCCGACGATCACCAGCCGGCCGCACCATGCCAGGGCGCGCAGGGCCGCGGCGTTGGCGTCGCCGCCGACCGGGTCGATCACGACGTCGGCACCATGCCCGCCGGTCACCTCGGAAACCTTGCGGCGCAGCGTCTCGCGCAGTTCCGGGTCGCTGAGCTCAACCACGTGGTCGGCGCCCGCCTCGCGTGCGACATCCACATTTTCCGCGCCGAGAACGCCGGCGATCACGGTGCGCGCGCCCAGCGCCTTTGCGAGCTGTACGCTGGCGACACCGATGCCTCCGGACGCGCCGAGCACCAGCACCGTGTCGCCCTGCTTCATGGCGGCGCGGTCGCACAGCGCGAACCAGGCGGTCTGGTAGACGAGCCCCAGCGCCGCCGCCTTGGCGAACGACATGCCTTCGGGCATGCGGAAGCAGTTGCGGGCCGGCGCGACCAGCTTCTCGGCATACGCGCCGTATTCCACCTGCACCGCCACGGGATCGCCGACCGACAGGCCGGCGACGCCCTGGCCCAGCGCGGCGACGCGGCCGGCCGCGGCCTTGCCCGGCGAGAACGGCAGCGGCGGCTTGATCTGGTAGTTGCCCTCGATCACCAGGATGTCGGGATAGTTCGCCTCGGCGGCCACGACCTCGACCAGAACCTCGCCCGGCCCGGGAACGGGATCGGGAACCTCCTCGACACCGATCCGGTCGAGAGGTGCGAAATCGCGGACCCAGACAGCCTTCACGAGAGATACTCCGAATTGTGCGCGCCGAGTTCGGGGGCCTCGGCGGGGATTCCGGGCGCGCCGCGGAATGCGGCGGCGACCGGAACGGGAAGCGCGGGCAGCCGCTGGCCGGCCGCGTTGGCGAGCACATGCGCGAACACGCCGCGCTCGCGGAAATGCGGGTCGTCCAGTGCCTCCTCGACGGTCTTCACGACAGTGCAGCAGCAGTCACGGCCGGCGAAACGCGCCTCCCAGTCCTCGGCGTCGGCGCCGGCGATGATGTCGGCGGCGCGGGCGGCGGTCGCCTCCGGATCGCGGGCGTCATCGGCGAATTCGGGCTCCAGGCCGAGAATGTCGCAGAACTCGCGCCAGAACTTCTGCTCGATGGGCGCGGCGGCGACCACCCGGCCGTCGCGCGTCGGATAGAGCCGGTAGCGCGGCGTGCCGCCGGTCACGAGATCGGCGCCGTTGCCGGGCCACTGGCCCGCTGCGAGGCCATTGCCGAGCGCCCAGTACATGAAGGGAAACAGGTTGTCGGCCATGGCCACGTCGATGTGGCGGCCGGCGCCCGTACGCCCCCGCTCCGCCAGCGCCAGCAGGATGTTCATCACCGCGGGATAGGCGCCGCCCGCAATGTCGGCGATCAGCGCCGGCGGCACCACAGGCCGCGGACCTGTGCCCATGGACAGGGCCAGCAGGCCGGCATCGCCGATATAATTGAGGTCGTGGGCCGCCCGGTCGCGCTTGGGGCCGGTCTGGCCGAACCCGGTGACCGAGCAATAGACGATCCCCGGATTGACGGCGCGTACGCTCTCGTAATCGAGGCCGAGCCTGGACATCGCGCCAGGCCGGAACTGCTCGACCAGCACGTCGGCGCGCGCCAGCAGAGGCTCCAGCCGGGCGCGCGCCGCCGGATCCTTGAGGTCCAGCGCAACGGATTTCTTGCCGCGGTTCAGCAGTGCGAAGTTGACGCTGTCGCGGCCCCAGACCGGCTCGTAGCGCCGCATTTCCTCCCCGTCCGGACGCTCGATCTTGACGACCTCCGCGCCGGCCTCCGCCAGCAGCAGCGTCGCCAGCGGGCCCGGCAGCAGCGTGGAGAAGTCGAGGACGAGCGTTCCCTCGAGCGGCCTCACGTCTTGCCGCTCCGCGCCTTGGCAACCACGGCCCGGCGGGCGGGCGCGTAGCCGGCGGCGCCGTAGGTCTCGAACAGCGGCTGCGTCACGTCATGATGATGGGCGAGCCCCCCGCGCACGACGCGCTCGATGGGCCCGTCCCTGTAGCCGAGACCGAGCCGGCAGGTGAGGTCCATGTCGGCCTGGGTCGCCAGTCCCTCGTCCAGCAGCCTGAGCGCGGCATTGTATTTGGGGCGAACCAGACGATCGACGATGCGGCCGGCCTGGTCGGCGCTGACCACCACGGTCAGCCCCGCAGCCTCGAATATCGCGCGGGCGGCCTCGATGGCCGCCTCGGAGGTCGCGGGCTGTCGCACGAGTTCGACCAGGGGGGACGGCGCGTCGTCGCCATTGCGGTAGCGCGCGAAACCCACCGCGTTGGAGCCCTCCCCGCCCATCTCCTCGCCGGTGTGGACGCCGAGGCACTCGGTCCCGAGTTCCACGAGCACGGCCGCGCGCCCAGCATCCGGGGCGAAGCCGCCGCCGAGATGGATGACCACCTGCGCGTCGTCGCCGATGGCGGCGTCGAGAAACGGGTCCCCGTCGGGGAAGGAGCGGCTGGGCGCGTGCCGGATCACCGAATACTGCATCTGGTCAGGCTCCGAACATGCTGTTGCCCTGGTAGTCGAAGAAGCCTCGGCCGGACTTGCGGCCGAGCAGCCCCGCGGCGACCATGCGGCGCAGCAACGGCGGGGCGGATGCCCGCGGGTCGAGCGTCACGGGATAGAACGCCTCGCACAGCCGCACCTGGGTATCGAGGCCGACGAGATCGATCAGCTCCAGCGGCCCCATGCGGTAGCCGAGCGCGGTCTTGATCGCCTTGTCGATGTCCGCGGGCGAGGCGACACCGGCCTCGACCGCGCGGATGGCGTCGTTGTTGAACGGCACCAGCAGGGCATTGAGGATGAAACCCGGCTTGTCCTGCGTCTTCACCGGGGTCTGGCCGGCAGCCTCTGTCCATGCCCAGGCGGCCGCCAGCGTCTCTTCCGAAGTGAGCAGGCCCGGCGACACCTCGATCAGCTTCATGAGCTGGGCCGGCAGGCAGAAATGCAGCCCGATCACCCGATCGGGCCGCTTGCATCCGGAGGCGATCTCGGTGATCGACAGGGTCGAGGTGTTGGAGGCGAAAATCGTCTCCGGCGGGCACAGTCCGTCCAGCGTGCCGAACAACTCCCGCTTCACGTCGAGGGATTCGAACACCGCCTCGATGACCAGGTCGCACTGTCCGAGCGCGGCGAGGTCGGTGGTGCGCTCCATGCCGGCGACGATCCGGTCGCGGTCCCCGGCGCCGAGCTTGCCCCGTTCGACCGACTTGTCGAAGAACGCCGCGCTCTGCTTGCCCGCGCGCTCCAGCGCGTCCGCCGACAGGTCGTAGCTGATGGTGCGGAAGCCCGCGCGCGCGGCAACGATCGCGATGCCGGCGCCCATGGTTCCCGCGGCGCCGCAGACGCCGACCGTTCGGATGGTTCCCGTCATTTCTGCACGAAACTCCTGCCGATGAGCTGGCGGTGGACCTGGTTCGTCCCCTCCCAGATCTGGGTGATCTTGGCGTCCCGCATCAGCCGCTCGACGCGGTATTCGCGGCAGTAGCCATAGCCGCCATGCATCTGGACGGCCTCGGTCGACATGCGCATGGCAAGGTCCGATGCGCGCAGCTTGGCCAGCGACGCCTCCAGCCCGAAATCCTGGGCCCCGCTGTCGACCATGGCGCCGACGTGGTCGAGCCATGCCTCCACCAGGGCCAGTTCGCCGGCGAGGTCGGCCAGCATGAACTGGTTGGCCTGAAACTCGATGATGCGCCTGCCGGACTGCTTCCGCTCGTTGATGTAGGCCACCATGTCGTCGAAGGCGGCGCGCGCGATACCGAGCGCATGGGCGGCCACGCTTGGCCGTGACTTGTTGAGCGAGGCCAGCAGCAGCCGAAGCCCGTCGCCGGGCTCGCCGATCAGGTTGGCGCGCGGCACCCGGCAGGCATTGAAGGAGAGCTGGGCGGTGGAGGAGGCCCGGTGGCCGAGCTTTTCCTCCAGCCGCCCCACCTCGAAGCCGGGCGTGCCCTTCTCCAGTATCAGCACCGAGATGGACTTGCGCGGATCTTCGATCTCGCTCCACTTGCCGAACACCAGCAGCAGGTCGGCGACGTCGCCGCTGGTGATGAAGATCTTGCCGCCATCCACCACGATGTCGTCGCCGTCCGGGCGAAAACGGGTCTTCATGCCCGTGGCGTCAGAGCCGGCGCCTGGTTCGGTGATGGCCAACGCGCCGAATCCGCCCGCGGCGATGCGCGGCAGCAGGCGCTGCTTCTGCTCCTCGGAGCCGAAGTCGATCAGCGGCTTCATGCCGTGGAAATTGGTGGCGTAGATGATGCCGGTAGAGGCGCAGGCGCGCGAGATCTCCTTCACCACCTCCAGATAGAGGCGAAAGGACATGGGAGCGCCGCCATAGGCCTCGGGCACGAAGATGGCGTTGAGGCCGAGCGCGTTGACGGCGTCGACGCTGTCCTGCGGAAAAGCCTCTTCCGCGTCGTAGCGTGCGGCGTTAGGCGCCACGACCTCAGTGCAGGCGCGCCGCACCTGGTCGAGCACCATGCGCTCGTCCTCGGTCCAGTTGCGCTGCTGTTCAAGGCGTTCGATGAGCTTCATCAGTGGTTCTGGCCCTGCGCTCCGTCGATGTAGATCGTCTCGCCCGTGAGATACGGGATGTCCTCGGCGAACAGCGCGCCGACCAGCCGCGCCACCTCGTCAGCCTGCGCCGCGCGGCCGAGCGGCACGCGGCGCGCGAGGAACTTCCGCGCACCCTCGCCGGCGAGCCAGTCACGGTTGAGATCGGTCTCCACATAGCCCGGCGCGACATTGATCGCGCGGATGTTGTCGCGGGCCCATTCGACCGCCAGGCAGCGCGTGATGGCGCCGACCGCAGCCTTGGAGGCGCAATAGGCCATCTGCCCGGGCACGCCGTACTTGTCGAAGAACGACCCGATATTGACGATCAGCCCGCCGCCGGCTGCGACCAGGTGGGGATGCGCGATCCGGCTCGCCACGAAGACCGAGGTGGCGTTGAGGCGCATCAGGGCGTCGAACTCCTGCGTGGCGAGGCTCGCGCTGGCGCCGCTGCGATGCTGCCCGGCATTGTTGACCAGCCCGGCGATCGCGCCTTCCGCGGCCAGCCCTGCGAAGGCGGCGGCAATCGCGGTCTCGTCGGAAATGTCGCAGGCAATCGCGCGGGTTCCCGCCGGCGCGTCGCCCGAGCGCGACAGCGCGGCGACCCGCGCGCCGCGGCGCGCCAGATCGGCGGCGATCGCGGCCCCGATGCCCCGGCTCGCGCCCGTCACTACGATCCACCCGTCACGCATCGCGGAACACCGGCTTGCGCTTCTCCACGAATGCGGACATGCCCTCCTCCGCATCGGCGGTGCGGTAGGCGAGCGTCGATAGCTCGGCTTCCGACCGCAGGCCCTCCTCAAGCGGAAGGTGGCCGGCCCGCCGCACCGCGGTCTGGGCGAAGGCCAGCACCGGCAAGCTGAAGCCGGTCATTTCGGCCGCGAATGCGAGACCCGCCTCAAGGGGATCGCCTTCGACCAGCCGGTTGACCAGGCCGATCCGGTGGGCTTCGTCGGCGCCCACGAAACGGCCGGTCATGATCATCTCGAGCGCCCTCGCCTCTCCGACCAGCCGGGGCAGGCGCTGCGTTCCGCCATATCCGGGAATGAGGCCGAGCTTGACCTCCGGCAGACCAAGCTTGGCCGCGGGCACCGCGATGCGGAAGGTGCACGCCATGGCGATCTCCAGCCCGCCGCCGAAGGCGTGCCCGTTGAGCACCGCGATGGATGGGATCGCCAGGGCGTCCAGCCTGGCGAAGGCCTGCTGGCCGAGTTCCGCGCCACGCTTCTGCTCGGCAAGCGAGCGGCCCCGCAATTCGCCGATATCCGCACCGGCGCAGAACGCCTTCGGGCCGGCGCCGGTCACGATCAGCGCGCGCGCGTCGGAGGCGCCGACATCCTCGATCACCTGACCGATCTCGCGCAGCATGTCGAAGGACAGCGCGTTCAGGACCTCGGGCCGGTCGAGCGTCAGGACGGCGACGACGCCGTTCCGGGTAAGCCGTGCGGGCATCAGGAC
>JAEWEX010000495.1 GCA_023389135.1 Pseudomonadota bacterium
CGGTGGTGCTGTCGAACTCGAAATGCGCCCCATCGGCGCTCTCGCGCGTCGTGGAGCGGAAATCCAGCACGTTCTCGTCGCCCTCCCCCGAGGACATCGCCATCACCTGCCGGTACAGCAGCTCGAAGTCGCCGCAGGACATCGCCTGCGCCTCCAGCGCGATGCGGCCGCTGACGGTGCGCACGCCGCCGGTCTCGCGGGCCGTCGCGAGGCTGAGCTCGTACACCGCGCGGTGGGAGACGAGGGCAACCTCCGCGGCGCCGGCCGACACGCCGGACAGCACGATGCCGGCGGCTGCGATGAAACGGCCGCTGGCGCGACCGACGGACATGTTCATGAAGGGCTGCTGCTCCGGACCTGCGACGAAGGCGATGCTTGGCCGTCAAGAATGGCCGAAATACGCCGCTTGCGCGAGTGTCCGCGAAGGGCCATCAACGCGAACTCCCTTCCCGCAAACGGCACACCCGTCAGGAGCGAACCCATGTCCCAGGCCATCGAAGCCCGCCTCGCCGAGCTCGGCGTCACCCTGCCCAACCCCGCCGCGCCGCTCGCGAACTACGTGCCGAGCGTCGTCACCGGCAACCTTCTGTTCGTGTCGGGCCAGCTGCCCATGGGCCCCGACGGCCTGGCGTTCAAGGGCACGCTGGGCGCGGGCGCCTCGGTGGAGGACGGCCAGGCCGCCGCCAAGCTGTGCGCCATCAACATCCTGGCCCAGGCCCGCGCGGCGCTGGGCGGCGACATCGAGCGCATCGTGCGCATCGTCAAGCTGGTGGGCTTCGTCGCCTCCACCGCCGATTTCGGCGACCAGCCCAAGGTCATCAACGGCTGCTCCGACTTCATGGTCGCCGCCCTCGGCGATCGGGGCAAGCATGCGCGCTCGGCGGTGGGCGTCGCGGCGCTGCCGTTCGGCGCCTCGGTCGAGGTCGAGGCGATCATCGAGATCCGCTGACATGGCGTCCCGCGACAGCCTTGAGGCCGCCTTCGCGCGGCCCATCGCCCATCGCGGGCTCCACGACCGCGCCGCCGGCGTGATCGAGAACTCGGCGGCGGCGGTGGCGGCCGCCATCGCCGCCGGCTACGGCGTCGAGGTCGACGTGCAGCCATCCGTCGACGGGCGGCTCATGGTGTTCCATGACGACGGGCTGGAGCGGCTGACGGCGGAGACGGGCCCGGTCGCGGCCCGCAGCGCCGCCGAGCTTGCCCGCATCGGCCTTGCGGGCAGCGCCGCCGGCGACCGCATCTGGACGCTGGACGACCTGCTGGACCTCGCCGGCGGGCGCGCCGCGCTGGTGATCGAGCTCAAGTCGCGCTGGAACGGGGATGTTTCGGCGGCCCGGACGCTGGGACGGCGGCTCGCGGCCTATGGCGGGCCGGCCGTGGCCAAGTCCTTCGACCCCGCCATGGTCGCCGCGCTGCGCCGCGCCGCGCCCGCGCTCCCGCGCGGCATCGTCGGCTGCGCCTTCGCGGACCGGCACTGGGACCCGATGCCGGCCGCCATGCGGTTCCGGTTGAGGAACCTCGCCCACTGGCCGCTGACACGGCCGGATTTCCTGTCCTGGCAGGTCGCCGACCTGCCCGCCCTGGCCGCCCGCGTCACCGGCGTGCCGGTGATGAGCTGGACCGTGCGCACCGCCGCCGACCGCGCCCGCGCCGCGCGCCTCGCCGACCAGATCGTGTTCGAGGGCTTTTCGGCCTGACGAGGGCCCTCCCCTTGGCTCCCATCCGCGGGCCGCTAGATTAGGTGCGGTGCACACGCCGATGCCTCCCGACGACACCCTGCGCGTCCGCCTCGCCCCGGCGATCTCCGCCATCGACCCGGCGAGTTGGGACGCCTGCGCCAATCCCGCGCCTGAATCGATCCGTGAAGTCGCGGACTCAGATTCTCAGGACGAGACCTACAACCCCTTCATATCGTTTGCTTTCCTCAGCGCGCTGGAGGATGCCGGCTGCGTCTGCGGCGCCACCGGGTGGGCGCCGGCCCATCTCGTCGCGGAGGATGCGCAGGGCCGGATCGCCGGCTGCGCGCCGGCCTATCTGAAAAACCACAGCCAGGGCGAATACGTGTTCGACCACGGCTGGGCCGACGCCTATGAGCGCGCCGGCGGCAGCTACTACCCCAAGCTCCAGGTGTCGGTGCCGTTCACGCCGGTGACCGGCCGGCGTCTGCTGGCGCGCCCGGGCGACACCGCCGGCCGCGCGGCCGATGCGCTGGGAGCGGCGCTCCTGACCGCCATGCGGCGGCTGGAGGCGTCCTCGGTCCACGCCACCTTCCTGACGGCGGGCGAGCAGGACCGGCTCGGTGCGCTGGGCTGGCTCGCCCGGCTCGACACGCAGTATCACTGGCTCAACGAGGGATATGGCAGCTTCGAGGATTTCCTCGGCGCGCTGGCAAGCCGCAAGCGCAAGCTGATCCGCCGCGAGCGCCGCGATGCGCTGGCGGAGGGCATCACCATCCACCGCATCACCGGCGCGGAGCTGCGCGAGGAGCACTGGGACGCCTTCCACGCCTTCTATCAGGACACCGGCAGCCGCAAATGGGGCCGGCCCTATCTCAACCGCACCTTCTTTTCCCTCCTCGGCGAGCGCATGGCCGGGCGCATCCTGCTGGTCATGGCCCGCCGCGACGGCCGCTGGATCGCCGGCGCGCTCAACCTGATCGGCGACACCGCGCTCTACGGCCGCAACTGGGGCGCGGTGGAGGACCACCCGTTCCTGCATTTCGAGGCGTGCTACTACCAGGCCATGGACTTCGCCATCGAGCGCGGGCTGGCGCGCGTCGAGGCCGGCGCGCAGGGCGAGCACAAGCTGCTGCGCGGCTACCGCCCCTCCATCACGCGCTCCGCCCACGCCTTCGCCGACCCGGCGCTCGCCCGGGCGGTGGACGACTTCTTGAAACGCGAGCGGCGCGCGACCGAGGCGGAAGCGCGGATGCTGGCGGAGCACCTGCCGTTCCGGCAGGAAGGCCGGGACGGGTAGCGACGGCCGGACCCCGCACCCTCGAAATCCGGCCGCGGCTTGACGCGGGCCCGACCATCGGCAAGCTGGCCGCCAGCCAATTGGAGCGCCCATGACCTACGATTCAGGCAACGTCTTCGCCAAGATCCTGCGCGGGGAGATGCCCGCCCACCGCGTCTACGAGGACGAGCACACGCTGGCCTTCATGGACATCATGCCCCGCGCCGACGGCCATGTGCTGGTGATCCCCAAGGCGCCCGCCCGCAATCTTATGGACGCCGATCCGCAGGTGCTGGGGCGCGTGATGGAGAGCGTCCAGAAGGTGGGCCGCGCGGTGATGCAGGCCATGGAGGCCGAGGGCCTCACCGTCCAGCAGTTCAACGAGAGCG
>JAEWEX010000183.1 GCA_023389135.1 Pseudomonadota bacterium
CACAGGCGCTGACCGGCCGGCGCTGGCGGTGGGCCGTCAGTTTCCCGTGAAGGGCCGGGATTTCCCGCGGTTTTCAACGATTTGATGACGACCGGGACGATTGCGCCCGCCGGCTTTGCTGGCTATAAGCCGCGCCAAAAGGCGATACGAGCCATGGCGACATGGCCTCCGTCGATACGCCATGCAGAGCGGGTGAGTGCATGACGGACCTGATCCAGACCGAATACCGTCCTTCCGACGACGAGCCGTTCATGAACGAGCGCCAGCGGGAGTACTTCCGCGCCAAGCTGATGCGCTGGAAGGACGATATCCTGAAGGAGAGCCGCGAGACGCTCGAGCACCTCCAGGACGAGAACCAGAACCATCCCGACCTGGTCGATCGCGCCTCCTCGGAGACCGACAGGGCGATCGAGCTCAGGGCCCGGGACCGGCAGCGCAAGCTGATCGCCAAGATCGACGCCGCCATGAAGCGGCTGGACGAGGGCACCTACGGCTATTGCGAGGAGACCGGCGAGCCGATCTCCCTCAAGCGCCTCGACGCCCGCCCGATCGCGACGTTGTCCATCGAGGCCCAGGAGCGCCACGAGCGGCGCGAGCGAGTCTATCGCGACGACTGAGCGGCTGCCGCGGCCACCGGCGCGCGGCGGATCCAGGGCATCTTGGTGAACCGGTCCGGGGTGGCCCAGCCCGGGCCGAACCGCGCCTCCAGGAACAGCTCCGGCCGCGCCGGGGCCGGGACCGGTGCGCCGTTCAGCCGGACCGCGCCGAGCGGCGCCATGATGTCGGCGGGGAACGCCTCGATCCGCATCTGCCGCATGGACATGCGCGCAAGGCCGTCCTCGCCGGTCATCACCGGAAACACGTCGACCAGCTTGCCGCCCGCCGGCGACCGCACCTTCAGGAACATCAGCTCGTCCAGCATGCTGGCGGCGACGCCGCGGGCGGTGAGCCGCGCCAGCAGCCGCCGCAGCAGGTCGCGGGCTTCGGCCTCGGTGCTGCAGGAGGTCATGAGGGCGATGTCGACGTCGTCGTCATGGGCGAGGAACGTCCCCTGGCGCACCGCGCCGAGCAGCGTGCCGTGGCAGATGGCGGCGGCGTGGCCGAGTTCGGCGAACAGGGCGATGACGTCCCGCAGCGAGGCCTCGTAGGCCGCCGCCTCGCGCACCAGCACCGCCGCGCGCAGGCCGTGGGGCAGGAGCCTGAGCGGCGACAGCGCTGCGCCGAGGCCGAGCCTGCCGGCGGCCGCCTCGGTGGCGGCCTCGAACGCCTCGATGTCGCCCTCGTGCTGGAGCAGGCGCTCGAACTCCTGGACCCGCGCCAGCGGCGCCACGCCGGCGGACGCCAGCTCCAGCGCGAACAGCACCGGCAGGACGGCCGCCTCGGAGGCCGCCGCCGCGGCCGGCGGGTCGAGCCCCTTCCACACCAGCGCCTCCAGCAGCGGGACGAGGGCCGCGGCGAGGCCCGCCGGCAGCGTCCGTTGCGGCGCGAAGGCCGCACAGACGGCGTCCAGCAGATCGTACCGCGCCCGGCACAGGTCGCCTGCATCGGCATCGCCCTCCGCAAGGGCATCGGCGGTGCGGTCGCAATGGGCGAGCGCCGCCACGGCGACGGCGTCCAGCGCATGGTGCAGGGCCGGCGCGCAGGACGCCGACCTGGCGCGCAGCGCGGTCCAGGCGCCGCGCTGGGCGAGAAGCCGGTGGCGGATGACGGCCGGGTCGAGATTGTCGAACACGAAGCCCGTGCCCGAGGCCGCGACCCAGCCGATATGGAGGCCGTAGGCGCGCGACGCCCACTTGCCGCCGCGGTTGCGGACGGTGGCCGCCTCGACCCGCAGCGGGCGGGCGAAGCGGCAGCGCCAGCGCGGATAGGGTTCGGCCGCGGTCTTCAGCACCCGGCCGGCGATCAGGTCGGGCGGGGCGGCGGCCGCGTCCGCGGACGAACTGGCCTCGACCTCGTAGGGCGGCAGCGGACCGTCGGTCTCCAGCGCCAGCCCGGTGAGATGCAGCACCGCATCCTCCGGCAGCGACAGCGATATCTCGCGGATGGCGCCGCCTACGGCCACGCGCAGGCGGTGCGCCGAGCCGAAATGGATCAGGCCGGGCAGGGCGGCGCGGCAGATGTCGCGAATGGTGGCTGGCGCCAGCCGGTGGGCGGCGGCATGGCCTGCGTCCAGCACGTCGTTGTCCTTGCCTCGGCCTTCCCCCGACGGGAACGGTCGGGGGGACACTTGTCATTTTTGTGTCACGGACGCGCTCTGCGGGACGGCGATCAGGCCGCAGGCCATCGGGTTGGCAGGCCGCCGCCGGGGAACCGACCGGCCCGCCATTCGTTGGCCTCCCGAGAGCGGCTTCGGCCGCAGCCCCGGAAAGGGAGGCGGATATGAGACGGATTTCACGGCACGCATCGATGGTGGCGCTCGCGCTGGCTCTGGCGACGGGCGGCGCCGTGGCGCAGTCGTCCATCGGCGGCTCGTCCGGTTCACCCGGCGTCGATGCTGTCGGCGGGCAGCCGGGCACCGGGGTGCCGATCCCCGGCAGCTCCTCGGGCACGCCCGGTTACACCAGCCGCGTGCCGACGCCGGCGCCGGAATCGCCCACCGCGCCGAGCGGTGTCGGCTCGGTCAGCTCCAGCAACGCGCCGATCGGCACCGGCGGCATCGCGGTGCCGCAGCCGCCGGCGCTCAGCGCGCCACCGGTTGCCGCGTCCTCGTCCGGCGGCGGCGCCGGGTCCAGTCTCGGCACCAGCCCGGTCATGAGCGGCGGCGGCGCCGACGCGCCGGTGGACGTCCGCACCCCGGACTGATCCGGGCGGGATGCGAAATGAAGCGACCTCCGGGAGGGAAGCCCGGAGGTCGCATTGACGCCGCCGCTCCGGGGAAGCGGCGCGGCGGCGGATCGGAAATGCCTCAGAACGGCAGGACCACGTCGAGCACCTGCTGGCCGTAGCGGGGCTGCTGGACGTCGGAGATCTGGCCGCGGCCGCCATAGGCGATGCGGGCCTCCGCGATCTTGTTGGAATCGACGGTGTTGTCGCTGTCGATGTCCTCGGGCCGCACCACGCCGGCCACGATCAGCTCGCGCACCTCGAAATTGACCCTGATCTCCTGGCGGCCCTCGATCACGAGGTTGCCGTTGGGCAGGCGCTGGGTCACCACCGCTGCGACATTGGTCACGAGCTGCTCGGACCGGTCCACGGAGCCGGTGCCCTGGCTGGAGGATTCCGAGCCGGCGCGCACCAGGTTGGCGCTGTCGACGGCGTTGGGCAGCGCCGCCTTGAGCTTGCTTTCCAGGCCCAGGAAGTTGTCGACGCCCAGGCCCTCATTGTTGGTGCGGGAGCGGCGGGTCGAGTTCTCGATGGAGGCCTTGTCGGTGACCTGGACCTTGACGGTGACGATGTCGCCGATGCGCTGGGCGCGCTGGTCCTTGAAGAATCCGCGGGCGCCCGTGCGCCACAGCGAGTTGGCCTGGAAGGTTGCGCTGTCGGGTTCCGGCATCGGCATGCGCACCGGCCGGTAGCCGGGCTGGGCGGTGGGATCCTTGATGGCGGACAGCGCCGGCTCGCGGCCGACATTCTTCAGCCGGTCGGCGGTGCCGCAGCCTGCGAGACCGAGCGCGAGGCCCAGCGCCAGCACGGTCTTGAGGGTGGAAATCGGGGAGGACATGGCTCGCTCCTTCAACGCCGCGAGAGAATCTGTGGGGTGGCGGGCGAGACCGAGATCTCGCCGGAGCCGGTCACCTCGCCGTGCACCACCTGGCGCGACGCGGTGTTCATGACGGTCACGGTGTCGCCGAGCGCGCCGCTCTTCAGCGCCTGGCCGCGCAGGGTCAGCGTCAGGCCGGGGGCGCGGTGCACCAGGGTGACGACCTCGCCGCGGCGGACCAGCTCCGGCCGCTCCAGGTCGGCGGCGCGCACCGGCTGGCCGGCGCGGATGGCGCGGCGGGCGGCCATGCCGTCGGCC
>JAEWEX010000209.1 GCA_023389135.1 Pseudomonadota bacterium
GTCCCACGTCATGGATGTGATCGTCCAGGCGCTGTTCCGCTTCAACGCCGGGTACCTGTATCCGCGCACCAACCCCTCCGCCGCCGAGCGGCTGGCGATCGCGGCGGTGGGCGGCTACGGCCGCGGCACGCTGGCGCCGGGCTCCGACATCGATCTCCTGTTCATCCTGCCCTACTAGCAGACCGCCTGGGGCGAGAGCGTGGTGGAATCCATCCTCTACGTGCTGTGGGACGCGGGCCTCAAGGTCGGCCACGCCACCCGCTCGCTGGACGAGTGCATCCGGCTCGCCAAGGCCGACATGACCATCCGCACCGCGGTGCTGGAGGTGCGCCCCCTGGCCGGCGACACCGCCCTGATCGACGAACTGGTCGCGCGCTTCGACGCCGACGTGGTGGAGGGCACGGCGGCGGAGTTCGTGGCCGCCAAGCTCGCCGAGCGCGACGACCGGCACCGCAAGGGCGGCGGCTCGCGCTACGTGGTGGAGCCCAACGTCAAGGAGGGCAAGGGCGGCCTGCGCGACCTGCACACGCTGTTCTGGATCGCGAAATACGTCTACCGCGCCCGCGACATCGGCGAGCTGGTCAAGGCCGGCCTGTTCACGCCGGAGGAGCTGAAGCTGTTCCGGAAGGCCGAGGACTTCCTGTGGGCGGTGCGCTGCCACCTCCACTTCCTCACCGGCCGGCCGGAGGAGCGGCTGTCCTTCGACGTCCAGCGCGACGTGGCCCTGCGGCTCGGCTACCAGGAGCATCCGGGCCAGCGCGACGTCGAGCGCTTCATGAAGCACTACTTCCTGGTGGCCAAGGACGTGGGCGACCTCACCGCCATCGTGTGCGCCGCGCTGGAGGCGCGCCACGATAAGGGCCGGCCCACCCTGTCGCGCCTGTTCCGCCCGTTTTCCCGCAAGGCGACGCCGAAGACGCTGCCGGACACGCCCGGCTTCGTCATCGAGAACGGCCGCCTCGCCGTGGCCGACGAGCGCGTGTTCCTGCGCGATCCGGTCAACCTGATCCGGTTCTTCCACGTCGCCGACCGGCGCGACCTCGCCATGCATCCGGACGCCATGCGGCTGGTGACCCGCTCGCTCAAGCTCATCGACGCCGACCTGCGCGAGAACGAGGAGGCGAACCGGCTGTTCCTGGAGATCCTGACCTCGCGCCATTCCGCCGAGGTGATTCTCAGGCGCATGAACGAGACCGGCGTGCTCGGCCGCTTCATCCCGGATTTCGGCCGCATCGTCGCGCTGATGCAGTTCAACATGTACCACCACTTCACGGTGGACGAGCACCTGATCCGCGCCGTGGGCGTGCTGGCGGAGATGGATGCGGGGCTGCTGGCCGACGAGCATCCGCTGTCCAACGACATCCTGCCGGAGATCAAGAACAAGCGGGCGCTGTACGTTGCGCTGTTCCTGCACGACATCGCCAAGGGCCGGCCGGAGGACCATTCCGTGGCCGGCGCCAAGATCGCGCGCCGCCTGTGCCCCCGGCTCGGCCTGACCCCGGCGGAGACCGACACGGTGGCCTGGCTGATCGAGCAGCACCTGACCATGTCCATCGTCGCCCAGTCCCGCGATCTCTCGGACCGCCGCACCATCGAGGATTTCGCCAAGATCGTGCAGAGCCTCGAGCGGCTGAAGATGCTGATCGTGCTGACGGTGGCCGACATCAAGGCGGTGGGGCCGGGCGTCTGGAACGGCTGGAAGGGCCAGCTGCTGCGCACGCTCTACTGGGAGACCGAGCTGGAGCTCGCCGGCGGGCACTCCACCCTCAAGCGCGCCCAGCGGGTGCAGCACGCCAAGGACGAGCTGCGCGACGCGCTGGCCGACTGGCCGGACGGGGAGGTGTACGCCTATGCCGAGCGGCACTACCCGCCCTACTGGCTCAAGGTCGACATCGAGCGCCGCGTCGCCCATGCCCGGTTCATCGCGGCGGCCGAGGCCGGGGGCCGCAAGCTCGCCACCGGCTTCGCCACCGACGCCTTCCGCGGCATCACCGAGATCACGGTGCTGGCGCCGGACCATCCGCGGCTGCTGTCCACCATCGCCGGGGCCTGCGCGGCCGCGGGCGCCAACATCGTCGACGCCTACATCCACACCACCACCGACGGGCTCGCGCTCGACACCATCTTCGTCAACCGCGCCTTCGACACCGACGGCGACGAGGCGCGCCGCGCCGGCCGCATCGCGGAGACCATCGAGGGCGCGCTGAAGGGCGACATCCGTCTGACCGAGGCGGTGGCCCGCAAGGCCGGCCAGCGCAGCCGCCGCGCGCGCGCCTTCGATGTCGAGCCGCAGGTGCTGGTGACCAACACCTGGTCGGAGCGCTACACGGTGATCGAGATTTCCGGGCTCGACCGGCCGGGCCTGCTGTTCGAGCTCACCGCGGTCGTCTCGCGCCTCAACCTCAACATCGCCTCGGCCCATGTGGCGACCTTCGGCGAGCGGGCGGTGGACGTGTTCTACGTCACGGACCTGACAGGCCAGAAGGTGGTCAACGCCAACCGCCAGGCGGCGATCCGCCGCCACCTGCTGGCGGTGTTCAGCACCGCCGACGAGGAGGCGTCGAGACCTGCGCCGAAGAAGACCGTGGCGGGGCGGTAGAAGGGTTCCTGCGTGCTTCGAGACGGGCCTTCTGCCCTCCTCAGCATGAGGGAGAGGGGAGGCAGGCCCTTCCGTCGGCAAGAGGCTCCGTGTTCCTCATGCTGAGGAGGGGCCGCAAGGCCCCGTCTCGAAGCACGCGCTCACCCGGCCATGCCCGCGAGCCCGGCGATCAGCTCGTCGCGGACGATGAAGCTCGCCGGGCGGTCGCGCGGGCCGTCGAACACCTGCAGGCGCGCGAACAGCACGCGCCGGCCGTCCCTGTCCGCCCAGCCCGCGAACCAGCCCTGCGGGCGGGCCCGGTCGATGCGTCCCTCGGCCGTGGGCAGGAACCCCGAGCCGGTCTTGCCGCGGACGCGCCAGCCGCCGGGCGCGTCGAACGCGGTCGTGATGGCGCGGGTCTGGCGGACCGCCTCCTGCGATACCGGAAGGTCGCCCGCCAGCATGCGGCGCAGGAACGCCACCTGCTCGTCGGCCGAGATCTTCAGCGACGACATCAGCCACGACCGGCTGAGGCCGGGCCGGCCGGGCGTTCCGGCGAGGTCGCGGTTGCCGTAGCCGAAGCCGTCCACATAGGCCTGGAAGCGCGCCATGCCGAGCTCGCGCGTGATCATCTGGGAATACCAGAGGATCGACTGCGCCTGCCACACGGTCGGGTCGGTGGTCATGTGCTCGCGGCGCGACGCGTCGAACGCCGCGCGGTAGGCGATGCGCGGCTCCGTCGCGCTCCGCAGCACGCCGGCGTCGAACCCCATCAGCGCCAGCGGCGTCTTGAAGGTGGAGAACGGCGGCAGCCGCAGGTCCGTGGCGCCCTCCCTGAAGATCGGGCGGCCGGCGGCCTCGGCGACCAGCGTGGCGCGGAACGGCGCCGTCTGCGCCATGGCGCGGGGCGCGAGGACCAGGGCGGCGGCCCCCATGGCGAGGCCGGCGGAAAAGCGCCTGCGGTCGATCATCGGACGGATTCCGGGAGTTCGGGGTGAAACGGCTTCAGGGGGCCTTGGGCAGCGGCAGCGTGGCGTCGAGCGCCTGGGAGACCCGTTCGCTGAGCCAGGCCAGCGCGTCCCGCTCCACCGGCTGCAGGCTGTCCACCACGGCATCGAGCGCCGCCCCGCAGGCGGCGGCCAGCTTCTCGGCCTCGCGCATGCCCCTGGCCGTCAGCGACACCCGCACCACCCGGCGCAGCTTGTCGCCGCGCCGCGCGACGCCTTCCGCGACCAGGCGATCCACGAGCCGCACCGTGGCCGACTGCGACAGGCCCACCGCCACGCCGAGCGCGCCCACGGGCAGCCCGCCATGGGCCTTCAGCGCGAACAGCGCCGCGGCGCGCGACGCCTCGATGCCGGGCGTCGCATGCGCGATGCGGGCCTGCAGCGCGAAGGCCATCTGCGCGAGGGGAAGGCTGGATGCGTGATCCGGCATGTATGATGCATATCACCCGCCGCGGTCCGCTGCAATTCCGGCGGCGCGGCGAGGGTCGGGGGCAGCCCCCGGTCTGCCTGCAGGTTCACCGCCGCGAATGGCCGGCATCACGCCTTTTCGCTCGACGCTTCCCTGCCTTTGCGCCTAAACGCAGACGGGTTCGAGCAGCGGGCGGGCGCCTTTTCCATGAACATCCTCTCCATCCAGTCCCACGTCGCCTACGGTCATGTCGGCAACGCCTCGGCGGTGTTTCCCATGCAGCGCCTCGGCCACGAGGTGTGGGCGGTCAACACGGTCCAGTTCTCCAACCACACCGGATACGGCAAGTGGCGCGGCCAGGTGTTTTCCGGCGAGGCGGTGCGCGAGGTGGTGACGGGAATAGCGGAGCGCGGCGTGCTGGCGACCTGTCACGGCGTCCTGTCGGGCTACATGGGCGACGCCGACATCGGCGAGGCGATCCTGGAGGCGGTGGCGGCGGTCAAGTCCGCCAACGCCCGGGCGCTGTATTGCTGCGACCCGGTGATCGGCGACGTCGGCCGCGGCATCTTCGTGCGGCCCGGCATCCCGGAATTCATGCGCCGGCGGGCGCTGGCCGCGGCCGATGTCATCACCCCCAACCAGTTCGAGCTGGAATACCTGTCCGGCCGCACCGTCCGGACGCTGGACGACGCGCGCGCGGCGCTGGACGCGGTGCACGCGCTCGGTCCCGGCGTCGTCATGGTGACGAGCCTGAGGACCGCCGACACGCCCGACGACATGATCGACATGCTGGTCTGCGACGGCGCCCGCCGCCACCGCGTGCGCACGCCGCTCCTGCCGCTGTCGGTCAACGGGGCGGGCGACGCGGTGGCCGCGCTGTTCTTCGTGCACCTGCTGGAGACCCGCGACGAGGCGGCGGCGCTGGCGGCCGCAGCATCCTCCGTGTTCGGCCTTCTCAAGCGCACGGCGGACGCCGGCTCCCGCGAAATCCTGACGGTCGCCGCGCAGGACGAGTTCGTCTCGCCCTCCATGCGGTTCGAGGCGGAGGAGGTCTGATGGGGCGCCCGGCACCACCTTTGCGGTTCGCACATTTTTGTGCGAATGTCGCGTGAAGCGCGAGCCCTTCCTCGCGGCGGTGAGGCGCCATTGCCGAAAAGCGGGCATCCCGGATTTCCGCATCGACGCGATCGGCGGGAAGGGCAGCCATCTGAAGGTTCATGCCAATGGCCGTGCGACCATCGTCAAGCACGGCGACCTGTCTCCGCGCTACAGGCGGCTCGTTCTTGACCAACTCGGCCTGCCGCCGGACGCGGTGTGAGGAGGTTCCATGAGATATGTCTATCCCGCCCTGTTCGATGAAGCCGAAGGGACGGTGATCGTCCGGTTTCGCGACCTGCCCGAGGCCGTGACCGAGGGCGCCACCCGATCCGACGCCGCGCTGGAGGCGGTCGAGTGCCTCGACGCGGCGCTGCTGTTCCGGCTCAAGGAGGGCGCGGAGGTGCCGGCGCCGAGCGCCGCGGCCGCCGGCGAGCACGTGATCGCGGCGTCGCCGTCGGTTGCCGCCAAGGTGGCGTTCGCCATCGCCTTCCGCGCCAGCGGCCGCACCCGCGTCGATCTCGCGGAGGAGCTCGGCCTGGCGGAGGGAGAGGTGCGGCGGATGCTGGATGCCGATCACGCCACGAAGATCGACCGTCTGGCGGAAGGATTGCGCCGGCTCGGCGTCAGGCTGTCCGTCGAGGCCGAGCCGGCCGAAGCGGCGGCCTGAGCGATGCCCCGCCGCTACGCCATACTCGACGTCTTCACCGACACGCCGTTCGCCGGCAACCCGCTGGCTGTGGTGCTGGATGCCGAGGGGCTTTCGGATGCGGCGATGCAGGCCATCGCCCGCGAGTTCAACCTGTCGGAGACCGTCTTCCTGCTGCCGCCCGCGGACACCATCAACCTCGCGCGCCTGCGCATCTTCATGCCGCACCGGGAACTGCCCTTCGCCGGCCACCCCACGGTCGGCGCCGCCGTGCTGCTGGGGATCGAGCACAATGTCGGCCGCGGCTCCGACATCGGCTTCGTGCTGGAGGAGGCGATCGGCCCGGTGCCCTGCACCGTGCGCATCGGGCAGGGCGGCGG
>JAEWEX010000213.1 GCA_023389135.1 Pseudomonadota bacterium
TCACCGGGTTGAGCGAGAATTTCGCGTCCTGCAGCACCATGGCGATGCGCCGGCCGCGCAGGCGCCTGCGGTCATGCGGCGAGGCGGCCAGGAGGTCGATGCCGTCGAAGCGCAAGCGCTCGGCCCACACGTCGGCATGCGGCGGCGTCAGGCCCATGATGGCGCGCCCGGTCTGCGATTTGCCCGAGCCGGATTCGCCCACGATCCCCAGCCGCTCGCGTCCCAGCGTGAACGAGACGCCGCGCACCGCCTCCACGATGCTGGAGCGCGTGGGAAAGCTGACGCGCAGGTTCTCGACCTCGAGCAGGCTCATTGCTCGCCCGCCCTGGGGTCGAGCGCGTCCCTGAGGCCGTCGCCCAGCAGGTTGAAGCCGAGGCTGACGATGAAGATCGCGGCGCCGGGGGCGGCGGCGACCCACCACTGGTCCAGCACGAAGCGCCGGCCCGACGCGATCATCGCGCCCCATTCCGGCAGCGGCGGCTGCGCGCCGAGCCCGAGGAAGCCGAGGCCTGCCGCGGTGACGATGATGCCGGCCATGTCCAGCGTCACCCGCACGATCAGCGAGGACACGCACAGCGGCATGATGTGGCGCGCGACGATCCGCATGGGCGAGGCCCCGAGCAGGCGCACCGCGCTGATGTAGTCGGAGTTGCGCACGGTCAGCGTCTCCGCCCGGGCGATGCGGGCGTAGGGCGGCCACGCCGTGAGCGCGATGGCGAGCACGGCGTTCTCGATGCCGGGCCCCAGCGCCGCCACGAAGGCCAGCGCCAGGATGAGGCGGGGGAACGCCAGGAAGATGTCGGTGACGCGCATCAGCGCGGCGTCGAGCAGCCCGCCCGCATAGCCGGCCGCGGTGCCGATCAGCAGCCCGATGGGGGCGGCGATCACCGCCACCAGCACGACGACGTAGAGGGTCAGCCGCGCGCCGTGGACGATGCGCGAGAAGATGTCGCGCGCCTGGTCGTCGGTGCCGAACGGATGGGCCATGCCGGGCGCCAGCAGCCGCTCGCTGCGCAGGTCGCCGCCGGTGACCGGCGAGTAGGGGGCGATCACGTCCGCGAAGATCGCGACCAGGACCAGGGACATCACGATCAGGAGCCCGATCAGCGCCAGCCGGTTGGCCGAGAAGCGCTGCCAGGTGGCGTAGGCGCGGCCGAGCCGGGCCTGCCGGCGCGAGGCCGGGCGCTCGCTCGCAAGCCAGGCGCGCCACCCGCGCTCCGACGCCGCCGTCATCGCGCCCGTGTCCTAGGATCGAGCACGCGGTAGAGCGCGTCGGACAACAGGTTCAGCCCGATGAACACGCCGCCCACCACGATGGTGCCGCCCAGCACCGCGTTCATGTCGGCGTTCTGCAGCGAATTGGTGATGTAGAGGCCGAGCCCGGGCCATGCGAACACCGTCTCGGTCAGGACCGAGCCCTCCAGCAGGCCCGCATAGGACAGCGCGATCACGGTGACCAGCGGCACCCAGGCATTGCCCAGCGCATGGCGCCACACGACGGTGCGCTCCGGCAGCCCCTTCGCCCGCGCCGCGACGATGTAGTCGCGGGCGAGCTCGGTCAGCATGAAGGAGCGCGTCATGCGGCTGATATAGGCCATGGAGAAATAGCCGAGCAGCAGCGCCGGCAGCACCAGGTGTCCCAGCGCGCTGCGGAACGCGTCCCACTGGCCGCCCAGAGCCGTGTCGATCAGCAGGATGCCCGTGACCTGCGTCACGGTGAATTCGTGGATCACGTCGATCCGGCCCGGCCCCTCCGACCAGCCGAGCTTTGCGTAGAACAGCACCAGCGCCATCAGCCCAAGCCAGAAGATCGGAACGGAATAGCCGATCAGCCCGACGATCCGCACGATGTGGTCCGGCAGCCGCCCCTGGCGCACCGCGGCCCACACCCCCAGCGGCACGCCGAACAGCGTGCCGATGATCGTCCCCGCCGTGGCGAGCTCCAGCGTCGCCGGGAACACCCGCAGGATATCGTCCAGCACCGGGTTCGACGTCAGCGCCGAGACCCCGAAGTCGCCGCGGAGCGCGTCTCCCACATAGAGCAGGAACTGCTCCCACAGCGGCCGGTTCAGCCCCAGCTCCTCGCGCATGCGCTCGACCACGTGCTCCGGCGCGCGGTCGCCGACGATGGTCAGCACCGGGTCGACCGGCACCACGCGGCCGATGAAGAAGGTGACCGCCAGCAGGCCGAGATAGGTGAGCAGAACGATGGTGACGAACCGCGCCAGGGCGGTCGCCAGCCGGAGCGGACGCGCCTGCGCCCGGCGGGGCGCGATATCCAGGGCCGGAAGCGTCATGCTGCGTGGCTCGGGGTCGGTGCCGGACCCTAGGACTTGGAGGCGCGGAACACGTAGGTGGTATCCGAAGTCGGGCCGAGCCGGAAGCCGGCGACGCCACGGCGCACGCCCGCCGCCTCGATCTGCTGGAACAGCATCACGAACGGGCTTTCCGCCATGAACTTCCGCTGGATGTCGCCATAGAGCGCGGCGCGGCGGGCGCCGTCGCGCTCCAGCACCGCGGCGTCGGCCATGGCGGTCAGCTCCGGGATGTCCCAGGCGTTGCGCCATGCCAGGGGCTTCAGCGCGGCCTCGTCGCCATTGTCGGGATTGCGCACGAAGGTGTCGGCGTTGGTATGGGGATCCCAGTAGTCCGCGCCCCACTGGCCGATATAGATGTCGTGGTTGCGGGCGCGATACTTGGTCAGCGTCTGGCGGCCGTCGCCCGGGATGATTTCCAGCGTGATGCCGGCCTCGGCGAAGCTGCGCTGCACGACCTCGGCGATGCCCGTGACCGGCTGGGTGGAACGCACGTCCATGGTGACCCGGAACCCGTCTGCGAGGCCGGCCTTCGCCAGCAGTTCCTTCGCCTTCGCCACGTCGAGCCGATACGGCCTGTCCTCGATGGCGCCGAGCAGCCCGACCGGCAGGAACGACTGGTGGATGCGGCCGATGCCCTTGATCAGCGTCGCGCCGATGGCGTCGTAGTCCACCAGCCATTTCATGGCCTCGCGCACCTCGGGCCGGGCGAGGACCCCGTTCTTCTGGTTGAGGCTGAAATAATAGACCGTGCCCTTTGGGGTGGAGGTCAGCTCGATGGCGGCATCGGCCTCCACCGCCTGCAGGTCCTCCGGGCTGAGGTTGCGGGCGACGTCGATATCGCCCTTCTCCAGCAGCAGGCGCTGGGTGGTGCTCTCCTTGACGTGGCGGTAGATCACGCGCGCCAGCGGCGCCGCCTCGCCGTGGTGGCGCTCGTTGCGCTCCAGCACGAGGATCTCGTTCGCGCGCCAGTCGCGCAGCTTCATCGGCCCCGACCCGGCATAGTTGGTCTTGAGCCAGCCATAGCCCATGTCGCCGTCCTTCTCGTGGCCGGCGAGGAGCTGGCGGTCGACGATGGCGGCCGCGTTGGAGGTCAGGCAGTTGAGCACGAAGCTCGGCGCGTAGGCCCTGTCGGTCTCGATCTCCACCGTCAGCGGGCCGGTGGCGCGGATGCGCTGGCCGGCGTTGTCCCCGGTGAAGCCGAACTGGGTCAGGATGAATGCGGGGGACTTGTCCAGCAGCACGGTGCGGCGCAGCGACCACGCCACCTCCTCCGCGCCGAGCGGATTGCCGGAGGCGAAGACGAGGCCGGGCCTGAGCGTGAACGCGTAGGTGCGGCCGTCCTCGGAGACGGTCCAGCTTTCCGCGATGTCGCCCACCACGCGCGACGGATCCGCCAGGTCGAGCCGCACGAGGCGGTCATAGGTGTTGCCCATGATCTCGCCGGCGCTGATCTCGAAGGCTTCCGCCGGATCGAGGGTGATGACGTCGTCGATGGCCCAGGCGATGACGAGCGTGTCCTGCGGCGTCGCCGCGGACGCCGGGCCGGGCAGGGCGGCGAGCAGCGGCACGGCGAGGGCGGCCCCCGCGGCGATGCTGCGCCAACGCGACCAGGTGATCCTCAAGGCATGCCCCCACGGTCAGAGACGCCGGTCCGCCGGCGGCGCCCATCCTAGATCAAGCGCGCGTCCGGCACGAGTGCCGGCTGCGATCTCAGCGCGGGGCGCCCTCGATCCGGGTGCCGGCGGGCGCGGCCAGCTGCGTCGGGGCCGAGGCGGCGATCAGGGCGGCCACGTCCACCAGCCCCGCGCCGTAGTCGCGGTCGTGTCCCGACGGCCCGAGGTCGCGCGCCGAGCGGACCAGCGCGGCGCGCACCTCGTCGGGCGCCATGTCGGGCCGCAGCTCCAGCATCAGCGCCACCGCGCCGGTGATGTAGGCGGCGGCCATCGAGGTGCCGGTGGCGATGGTGTAGCGGTTGTCGGCGGCCGGCGCGATCACGTCGACGCCGGGAGCCGCCACCGCGACGTGGGCGCCGCGATTGGCGCCGGAGAAGATGCGGTCGGCGGCGTCCACCGCCGTCACCGCGATGGCGCGGGCATGGGCCGCGGGATAGGCGGGCACCGCGCGGGGGCCCTCATTGCCGGCGGCCGCCACCATGACCACGCCGCGCCCGTGAAGCGCCTCCATGGTCTCGCCGACCAGGATGTCCTCGGGCCCGGCGAAGCTCATGTTGATGATCCGCGCGCCCTCGGCGAAGGCGATCTCCAGCGCGTCCAGCAGCCGGTAGGTGGTGGTCTCGGCCGGAGCGCCGGGCCGGGGCGGCGCGAAGGCCTCGATGGCCACCATGTCGGCCGCGGGCGCCACGCCGGTGATGGAGCCGCTGGCCATGATCAGGCCGGCGATGCCGGTGCCGTGGTCGGCGCCGGTGACGGCCGCGCCGGACGGGCTGACCGCGAGGATGCGCGCCTGCCGCAGCGTCTCGTGGCGCGTGTCGACGCCGCTGTCGATCACGGCGACCACGATGCCGGTCCCCTGCGCGACGCGGTGCGCCTCGCCGAGGCCGAGCTTGGCCGCCGCATATTGCGGGCCGGCGCCGGCCGCCTGCTGCGCGACGAAGATGTGGTTGGGCAGCGCCGCCGCGATCCGGGCGTCGCCGCCGAGGGACGCCAGCACCGCCTCCACCGACCGGCCGCCCTCGACCCTGAGCCGGTAGATCGAGCGGCCCAGGAGCTGCGACCGCCGGCTCTCCAGCACCGTGAGCTGGTTGCCGGTGGCGATGGCCTGGATCTGCGCGTCGGCGTCGAGCCCCGCGATGGAGATCAGCACCACGTCCGGCTCGTGCGGGCGCTCGGCCGCGATGCCGATGGCGGGGCGCGGCTGCGGCAGCACGAACGGCACGGCCGTCACGGTGGGGGGAGGGGGCGGCGTGCGCCCCCCGCGCGGGGCCCGCGCCCTGGGGCGGGGGGTCGGCGT
>JAEWEX010000224.1 GCA_023389135.1 Pseudomonadota bacterium
CGATCGGCCGGCCCGAGCGGGCGATCTCGCCCAGCAGTTCCTCGAAGTCGCGCGCCTCGCGGAAGTTCTTGTAGACCGAGGCGAAGCGCACATAGGCGACGTCGTCGAGGCGCTTCAGCTCCTCCATGACGAACTCGCCCACGGTCTCCGAGCCGATCTCCGGCTCGCCCAGACTTTCCAGCCTGCGCACCACGCGGCTGACCAGCCGCTCGATGGCGTCGGGATCGACGGGGCGCTTGCGGCAGGCGATCTCCACGGAGCGGGCGAGCTTGTCGCGGTCGAAGCCGACCCGGCGGCCGGAGCGCTTGAGCACCGTCAGCTCGCGCAGCTGGACCCGCTCGAAGGTGGTGAAGCGCCGGCCGCAGTCGACGCAGACCCGCCGGCGGCGGATCGCGGTCTCGTCCTCGGTGGGACGACTGTCCTTCACCTGCGTGTCGGGAACCCCGCAATAGGGACAGCGCACCGTCGGGCCTCTCAGGCGTCGTAGATGGGGAAGCGGTCGAGCAGGACCTTCACCTTACCGCGAACGGCCTCCTCCACCAGACTGTCCTCCTCCACGCCCTTCTGCGACAGCACGCCCAGCACCTCGGCGATCATGTCGCCGACCTCGCGGAACTCGGCGACGCCGAAGCCGCGGGTGGTGCAAGCCGGGGTGCCGAGCCGGACCCCGGAGGTGACCATGGGCTTTTCCGGGTCGAAGGGGATGCCGTTCTTGTTGCAGGTGATGTGGGCGCGGCCCAGCGCCAGCTCGGAGACCTTGCCGGTCAGCTTCTTGGGCCGCAGGTCCACCAGCATGACATGGGTGTCGGTGCCGCCGGACACGATGGCGAAGCCGTGGCCCTTGAGGTTGTCGGCCAGCGCACGCGCGTTCTCGACGACGTTCCGCGCATAGACCCGGAAGGACGGCTTCAGCGCCTCTCCGAACGCCACCGCCTTGGCGGCGATGACGTGCATCAGCGGCCCGCCCTGCAGGCCGGGGAACACGGCGGAGTTGATCTTCTTGGCCAGCGCCTCGTCATTGGTGAGGACCATGCCGCCGCGCGGGCCGCGCAGGGTCTTGTGGGTGGTGGTGGTCACCACATGGGCGTGGTCCAGCGGATTGGGATGGGCGCCGCCCGCGACCAGCCCCGCGAAATGGGCCATGTCGACCATGAAGGTCGCCTCCACCTCGTCCGCGATCTTGCGGAACCGGGCGAAGTCGATGGTGCGCGGATAGGCCGAGCCGCCGGCGATGATGACCTTGGGACGGTGCTCGCGGGCGAGGCGCTCGACCTCGTCGAAGTCGATCAGGTGGGTGTCGGGATGCACCCCGTAGGACACCGCGTTGAACCACTTGCCGGACTGGTTGGCGGCGGCGCCGTGGGTCAGGTGGCCGCCGGCGGCGAGGTTGAGGCCGAGGAAGGTGTCGCCCGGCTTCATGAGCGCGAAGAACACCGCCTGGTTGGCCTGCGCCCCGGAATGGGGCTGGACGTTGGCGAAGCCCGCATTGAACAGCGCCTTGGCGCGCTCGATGGCCAGGTCCTCGGCCACGTCCACGAACTGACAGCCGCCGTAATAGCGCCGGCCGGGATAGCCCTCGGCGTACTTGTTGGTCAGCACCGAGCCCTGCGCCTCCAGCACGGCGCGCGACACGATGTTCTCCGAGGCGATCAGCTCGATCTCGTCGCGCTGGCGGCCGAGTTCCAGGCCCACAGCGCGGGCGAGTTCGGGATCAGCCTCCGCCAGGCCGGCGCTGAAGAAGCCCTCGTCCCGCCGGGAACGGCTCTTGAGCTCGGAAACGGTCATGCGGCGGCTCCTTTTGCGGGCGGTCGAGGCCCGTGGCGATACCACATCCGGTGGACGGGTTCCAAGGGAGGCCACTGCATGGGGCGTTCGGCCGCGATGCATGGCGGTCCGGGCGGACGCGCTAGCGGGCGTCGCCCTCGCCGCCGAGGCGCCGCCTGAGCTTGGCGAGCGCCAGCCGTTCCAGATCGTGGCGGGCGGCGGAGGCCGGGCCCATCACCACGACCTCGACGCCGGTCGCGGCGTCGATGGCGGCGACCCTGACCGTGGTCCCGAGCTGGCGGAACTCGAAGAACACGTCGCCGTCCGAGGGATCGCGGCCGCGCCCTCCCCCGCCCAAGCGCGCGGCCTCAGCGCAGCGCGACCGCGTCCAGCCCGTCCTGGCCGTAGATGTCCTCGCGGAACTGGACGATGCCGTCGGCGCCGCCCCAGGCGGTGATGTAGACCCAGTAGGTGGGGATCGGCTTCGGCAGCTTGGCGTCGATGCGCTCGCCGGAGCGGATCGCCTCGTCGATGCGGCGGCGGTCCCAGCCCTCGGGATTGTCCTTGAGCAGCCATTCCACCAGCGAGCGCACGTTCTGCACGCGGACGCAGCCGGAGGAATGGAAGCGGGCGTTCTCGCCGAACAGGTTCTTGGCCGGCGTGTCGTGCATGTAGACCGCGTCGCGGTTGGGCATGTTGATGCGCACGGAGCCCAGCGAGTTGATGTCGCCCGGATCCTGCCGGAACATGTAGTTGGTTGCCTCGTCGGAGTGCCAGTCGACGTGGGAGGGGACCAGCTCGTTGCCCTTCTGGTCGTAGATCCGGATGCGGTTCTTGGTCAGGTAGTCCGGCTCGGCCTGCATCTTGGGGATGAGGTCCTTCTTCACGATGGAAGCCGGCACCGTCCAGTAGGGATTGAAGTTGATGTCGACGATCTGCGCCGTGTGCACCGGCGAGGCGCGGTCGGCCTTGCCGACGACGCCGATGTGGCGGGAATGGACGAAGCCCTGCTCCACCGCCTCGATGTCGGCCGCCGGGATGTTGACCATGACGTAGCGCGGGGCGAGCGAGCCGACGCGCTCGCGCAGCCGGTCGAGATTGCGCTCGAGCTGGTGGCGGCGCGTGTCGGCGGGGACGTTGAGCGCCGCCAGCGTCGCCTCGGCCACGATGCCGGTGACGATCAGGCCGTGGCGCGCCTGGAAGCGGCGCACGCCGCCCTCCACGAAGCTGTCGAAGGTGTCGGACATGCCGACCGACGGATCGAGGTCGCCGGACACCACCAGCCGCTGGCGCAGGGCCACCACGTTGGGGTGGCGCATGCCGAGCCGCAGCCGCGAATCGTTGGGCACGCCGGTCCAGCCGCCGCGCGCCTCGATGTTGCGGTAGTCCTGGATCGCCATCTCGGTGGAGGCCACCACCCGCTCGCTCAGCGTCGCCACCGAGGTGTCGGGCATGCGCGTAGACCGCGAGGCGCCGTCGAAGCGGTCCTGCCACTCGGCGGAGGCGGTCTGGAACAGGCCGCCGCCCTGCGCCAGCGCCGGGCTGGAGGCCAGCCCCATGGCCAGCAGGCTGGCGCCGTAGCCAAGCACCTGGCGACGCGACGGGCGGCCGACGCCGCCCAGGTCCGATCCGATCCGCTTCATGCCGTCTCTCCGCACAACCGTTCCCGCACCCGGAGCCCCCGCATCCACCCGTCGCGGGTAACACGGCCCCGCCCGTGCGCACAACGCGGCGGAGGCCGGCGCCGGGCGGAATGGCGGCCTTGTGAACGCGAAAGGCGCCGCCTGCCCCGGATGGCGAATGCGCCATCGCTTTGCGGCGGAATGGTGGTGGAACGCGCGGGGGCCCGCGGCGCCTGGCGCGCTGCGGGCCCCGACGGAACGGCCCAGTTCAGAGGCGGAAGCGGATCTGGTCGGTCCAGAAGCGCTCGAGCCGGACCAGCGCCTTGTTGAGCACCGCGAACTCGTCCGTGGAGATGCCGCCGACCTGCTCCACCGTCTTGATGTGCTTGGCGTAGAGCTGGGCCACGATCTCGTGGACCTCGCGGCCCTCGTCGGTGAGGCTGATGCGCACCGAGCGGCGGTCCATGCGCGAGCGCTGGTGGTGCAGGAAGCCCATCTCCACCAGCTTCTTGAGGTTGTAGGAGACGTTGGAGCCCAGATAGTAGCCGCGGGTGCGCAGCTCGCCGGCCGTCAGCTCGGAATCGCCGATGTTGTAGAGCAGCAGCGCCTGGACGCTGTTGAGGTCGGACCGGCCGCGGCGGTCGAACTCGTCCTTGATCACGTCGAGCAGGCGGCGGTGAAGACGTTCCACCAGCTGCAGCGTCTCGAGGTAAAGCGACTTCAGTTCCGGCTTGGCTT
>JAEWEX010000233.1 GCA_023389135.1 Pseudomonadota bacterium
GTCCTGGTCGCCCACCTGGTGCGCCGGCGGCCGCGGCCGGGCGGACGAGCTGCAATGCGACCGGCGCCGCGGCTACGGCTTCATCGTCCACGGGCTGTGGCCGCAATACCGCCAGGGCTGGCCGGCCTTCTGCCAGCCGGAGCCCAACCCGGTGGACCGCGCGCAGATCCGCTCGGTGCTGGACATCATGCCCTCGGAGGGCCTCGCCCGCTACCAGTGGCGCAAGCACGGCACCTGCTCGGGCCTGGGCCCCACCGCCTATTTCTCGACCCTGCGGCGGGCGGCGGAGCGGGTGACGCTGCCGGCGGAGTTCGACGACGGACGCGACCCGCCCCGCCAGATCGCGCCCCGGGCGCTGGCCGCCGCCTTCGCCCGGGCGAATCCCGGGCTGAGGCCGGACATGATGGCGGTGGTGTGCGACGGCCCCCGGCTCCAGGAGGTGCGGGTGTGCCTGTCGCGCCCGTCGCTGCAGTTCCAGAGCTGCCCCGAGATGTCGCGGCGCTCGTGCCGGCGGGGAACGCTCGAGGTGCCGGCGGCGCCGGGAACCTGACGCTCAGCGCGCGGCGACCGCGTCCGCCGCGTAGCGAAGCCCCGCCAGCACCGCCCGGCGGTCGATCTGCGCCATGGGGTCGCCGGCAGCCTGGATCAGCGCGTTGACGTCGTCGTGGAAGGCGGCGAGCGGCCGGTCCAGCGCCTGGGGCCTGGCGCCCTCCAGCGTCTCGTGACCCATGGCGTAGGCCACGAACAGGATGGTGCAGATGCGGATCATGGCGGGGCGGATGCTTGCCGGATGGTAAAGGACGACGCTCGCAGTCTGCTCGGTTTCGATCTAAGCTTGATTTAAACGGGTCCGGACAATTCTACACAAATCCAGAAAACCACCCCCGGCCCCCGGTCCATGAATTATCGCCACGCGTTCCACGCCGGCAATTTCGCCGACATCGTCAAGCATGCGGTTCTGGCGCTGGCGCTCGCCTATCTCAAGGGCAAGGACACGCCGCTCCGCGTCATCGACAGCCATGCCGGAGCCGGCCTGTACGATCTCGGCGCGGCGGAGGCGGCCCGCACCGGCGAATGGCGGGGCGGCATCGGCCGGCTGTGGGACGCGGCGCTGCCGGATGCGGCCGCGGCGGCGCTGGCCCCGTTGATGCGTGTCGTCCGCGACCTCAATCCCGGCGGCGAACTCCGGCTGTATCCGGGCTCGCCGGAGATCGCCCGCCGGCTGGCGCGGCCGCAGGACCGGCTGCTGTTCTGCGAGGCGCGCGAGGACGACCGCGGACTGCTCGCCGGACTGATGGCCGGCGACCGCCGCGCGAAGGTGCTGGCCACCGACGGCTGGGTGTCGCTGAAGGCCTATCTCCCGCCGCCCGAGCGGCGCGGGATCGTGCTGGTCGACCCGCCCTTCGAGGCTCCGGGCGAGTTCGACCGCATGCGCGGCGCCCTGGGTCTGGCCGCGCAGAAATGGCCTGGCGGCACGTATCTCCTCTGGTATCCGGTCAAGGACATCCGCGCGACCGACGCGTTCGCCCGCGCGGCGGGCCGCTGCGGCCTCGACGATGTCTGGCGCCTGGAGATGCTGGTGCGCAGCCCGCGCGACGCCTCGCGGCTGAACGGCACCGGGCTGATCCTCGTCAATCCGCCCTGGACGCTGGCCGACGATCTCGCCGCGCTGATGCCGGCGCTGACCGACCGGCTTGCGGACGGAGACGGCGCCCGCTGGCGCTACGACCGCCTGTCGCCGGCAAGGCCCCGGAAATGAGCGGGCCGGCCGGTCTGCCGGCGATTCGCCGCCACTTGCCGCCTGCATTGCGCCGGGTTACCAATTTGCTGTCGGTCCCGAATGACGCGACGGGGAAGGCGTGCCCTGAACCCAGGGAAGGTCCAGCCGTCACCGGCAAGAAGCTCGGTCCGGCACTGCGCGCGCAGGCGCGGCAGAGGGCAACGCAGGGTTTGAGGGAACTCCCGTGGCGCAGAGCGGAATCGTGAAATTCTTCAATACCGAAAAGGGTTATGGCTTCATCCGTCCCGACGACGGCAGCCGCGACATCTTCGTTCACATCAGCGCGGTGCAGCAGTCCGGGCTGGGCAACCTCGTCGAGGGGCAGCGTATCGCCTTCGACATCGAGCCCGACAAGAAGGGCAAGGGGCCCAAGGCGGTCAACCTGGCATCCGCCGACTGACAGGCCGCCGCAACGGCGCCGCGTCACGCGGCGCCGCCATTTCCGCCACAGGACTTCCCACCGGGAGGGTTCGATGCTCGTCCTGCGCTCAAGCGGCGCGTCTCCGTTCGGCCGCAAGGTCAAGGTCGCGGCCGCGGTGCTCGGGCTGACCGACCGCATCACGGTGGCGGCCACCGACACGCTCGATCCCGCCGACAGCATTCGCCGGCAGAACCCGCTGGGCAAGATTCCGGCGCTGATGCTGGAAGACGGCACCGTGCTGTTCGACAGCCGCGTGATCCTGGAATATCTCGACATTCTCGCGGGCGGCGGACGGATCATTCCCGCTGCCCCGGAGCCGCGGTTCAAGGTGCTCCGGCTCCAGGCGCTGGCGGACGGCCTGATGGATGCTGGACTGTTGCGGCTCTACGAGGGGCGCTTCCGCAGCGCGGACATGCACGAGCCGAAGTGGATCGCGCACCAGGAAGGCAAGATGACCCGCACGCTGGATGCTCTGGAAGCCGATCTGCCGGCACCGCCAAGCGCGACGCCCGACGCCGGACAAATCTCCCTCGCCTGCGCGCTGGGCTGGCTCGACTTCCGGTTCGGCGGCACCTGGCGCGCCGGCCGTCCCGGACTGGTCGCGTGGTACGACCGGTTCCAGTCGGCGGTCCCGGCCTTCGCGGCGACGAGCCCGACGGCCTGAGCAGCCGTCCGTATCAGCCCAGCGGAGGGATGCGGAGCACCTGGCCCGGGTAGATCTTGTCCGGATGCTTCAGCATCGGCTTGTTGGCCTCGAAGATGCGGTTGTACTCCGCGCCCTTGCCCTTGCCGTAGTTCGTCTCGGAGATCTTCCAGAGCGTGTCGCCCTTCTTCACCGTGTAGAAGGTCGCCGACGTCTCGGTCGCCTTCGCCACGATGTTCTCCTCGACCTTGGCGACGCCCAGAACGTTGCCCATGGCCAGGATCAGCTTTTCCTTGATCGAGGTCGACGGCGCCTCGCCGGACACCTTCACGGTGTCGCCCTGGACGTCGACCTTGAGGTCCTTCGCCTCGAGGCCGAGCTTCTCGACCTCGGCCTTGATGGCGTCGGCATTGGGCGACTTGTCGTCGCCGGCGCCGAACAGCTTCTCGCCCACGTCCTTGATGAAATCGAACACGCCCATCACGCTCTCCCTGTCGCCCGGCATCGGGTCGCGCGCCAGTGTAGCGCAACCTTTGCGGGGCGACAGCCGCCGTCGTCGGGCGCGCCGCTCAGAAGTGGTAGTTTAGGCCGAAGCGGATCAGGTTGACCGTCGGGTCGACGCTGACGCCGGCGCCGACGCTGTAGCGCTCGGACCCGAAGTTCATGTGGAGGAACTCGGCCTTGGCGCTGATCCTGTCGGTGATCGCCGCCTCGGCTCCGAAGCCCACCGTCCAGCCGAAATGGCTGGCGTTGTCCGACCCGCCGATATCGGCGGCGTATTCCGCGGAGGTCCAGGCAAAGCCGCCCGTGCCATATGCCATGAAGCGGTCGAAGGCATAGCCGACCCGGCCGCGGGCGGTGCCCAGCCAGTCGAGGTCGTAGCGATCCAGCAGCCCGTTATAGCCGATGCCGGTATAGGAGATGTCCGCCTCGCCGCCGAAGATCAGCGGCCCGGAAACCCAGTTGGCGCCGGCCGTCAGGCCGCCGGAGAAACCGGACGTGTCGCTTCCGGCGGCGGAGCCCCAGCCATAGCCGAGCACGCCGCCCGCATAGAGCCCGGCCCAGTCGAAGCCCGGCGCCGCGCCGTAGGCCGGAGTGGGGCTGTAGGTGCCGCCGCCATAGCCGTAGTCGGCCGCGAGCGAGGGGGTGGCGAGGCAGGCGCCGGCAGCGAGCGCGGCGGCGAGACAACGGATACGCGACATGACGCGGACTCCAACGCAATACACACGGGACACGACTGCCCGCCGCGTGACGGGCCTCACCTGAACCTAGCGCCGGAAGCATTTGGAAAACCTTAACGGCGCGTAACCGCAACCGTTACGATTTGATAGGGTGAACCGTGGGTTAACGGCTTTTCCCGGCTCCGGATCTCGGTCTGGGGAGGATCGCGTCGCACATGAAAAAGGCCCCGGCGCGAGGTGCGCCGGGGCCTGTGGGGTCTCACGATCCCGGAGCGTCAGAACTTGTAGTTCAGGCCGACCCGGAAGGTGTGGGCGTCGTAGCTCGCCTCGCCCTCGTCGCCGAGCGGCGTGGTGAAGTCCTCCTCGCCGAGGTCGACATAGAGGTACTCGCCCTTGATGGTGATGTTGTCGGTCACCGCGGTCTCGATGCCGCCGCCTGCGGTCCAGCCGAGGGCGGTGTTCTTCTCGCTGCCGTTGATGCTGGCGACCTCGGTCTCTCCGAAGGCGAGACCGCCGGTGCCGTAGAAC
>JAEWEX010000243.1 GCA_023389135.1 Pseudomonadota bacterium
CCTTGATCAGCACCGCGTCGTCGAGGCCGAAGCGGTGGTTCATGCCGCCGCCGCAGCGCACCGCGTGCTTCTCGAAGACGCGCAGGCCGGGCGTGGTCTTGCGGGTGCAGCAGATTCTCGCCCGGGAGTGCGAGACGCGGCCCGCATAGGCGGCCGTGAGCGTGGCAATGCCCGACATGCGCCCGGCGAAGTTCAGGGCCACGCGCTCTGCGGTCAGGATCGCACGGGCCTTGCCCTCGACCGTCATCACCACGTCTCCCGGCGCGACGCGCGCGCCGTCGCCGAGCTCAACCTCGACGTTGGCCTGCGGGTCGAGCGTGCGGAACGCGGCGACCGCGAGGTCGATGCCGGCGACGGTGCCGGGCCTGCGGGCCGCCATGACCGCGCGGGCCCGGGCCTGTGGCGGGATGGTCGCATCGGTGGTGATGTCGCCAGCGCGGCCGAGGTCCTCGGCCAGCGCATCCTCGACGGCGCGGCGGACCGCGATGGGGTTGAGCGGGGCGATCATGCGGCTCCCCTGACGGCGGTCGCTGTGTCGGCGATGCGGAAGGCATCGCCAAGGGTCATGCTGCGGCTGGCTGCCTGTGCCGGATCGGTGTCGGGGCAGTCGGTTCGGGCGTGGCCGCCTCGGCTCTCGGTTCGAACCAGCGCGGCCGCGGCCACGAGCAGCGCGGCGGTGGCCCGGTTGCGAAGAGGGAAGCCTGGGGCGACGCGCGCGGCGGCTGCCAAGGTGGCGGCGGCACGGGCGAGGCCGGCGCCATCGCGCAGCACCCCGACATCTGCCGACATGACGCGCCGTAGATCGGCGGCACGGTCGGGGTCGTCGGCTGCATCCAGACGGCCCTGGCCGGTCGCCGCCGCCGGCGGCCGGGCCGTGCGCGGCGCCGGCAGCAGGCCGGCAATGTCCTCGGCGATGCGGGCGGCGAAGACAACGGCTTCCAGCAGGGAATTGGAGGCAAGCCGGTTGGCGCCATGCGCGCCGGTGCGCGCGACCTCGCCGCAGGCCCAAAGCCCGTCCAGCGACGCGCGGCCATTGGCGTCGGTCAGCACGCCGCCCATGTGGTAGTGCGCGGCCGGCGCGACCGGGATCAGGTCGCGCACCGGGTCAATGCCGGATTCGATGCATGCCGCATGGATCGTCGGAAAGTGCTCGGGAAACCGTGCGCCGATCGCATGGCGCGCGTCAAGGAACGCGCCACGGCCGGCGGCGATCTCGGCGAACACGCCGCGGGCCACGATATCGCGGGGCGCCAGCTCGGCGTCGGGGTGCAGCGCCTGCATGAAGCGCTCGCCGGCGCGGTTCACCAGGATGGCGCCATCGCCGCGCAGCGCCTCGGAGGCCAGCGGGGCGGGGTCGCGGCCGACATCGATGGCGGTGGGGTGGAACTGCACTAACTCGACGGCCGCCACCAGCGCGCCGGCGCGCGCCGCGGCGGCGAGCCCCGCGCCCGCCGCTTCGGGCGGATTGGTGGTCACCGCATAAAGCTGGCCGATGCCGCCGGTCGCCAGCACCACGGCGCGGGCCGGGACCATGACCCGCCCCATCGCCCCGCGCGCCACCACGCCGGTGACATACTGGCCCTCGGCCACCAGATCCTCCAGCACCAGCCCCTCCATCACCCGGATGGAGGGCGCGGCCCGGACCGTGGCGACCAGCGCCGCCATGATGGCGCGGCCGGCGCCGTCGCCCTTCACGCGGACGATGCGGCGGGCGGAATGGGCGGCCTCGCGGGACAGCGAGAGCCTTCCCTCGATGTCGCGGTCGAACGGCACCCCGTAGCGCAGCAGGTCCTCGATGCGGGCCGATGCCTCCCGGGCGATGAGATGGGCGATACCCTCGTCCACGAGACCCGCGCCGGCCGTGATGGTGTCGGCGGCGTGTGCCTCCGGCGTGTCTCCCTCGCCGATGGCGGCGGCGATGCCGCCCTGCGCCCATGCGGAGGAGGCGCCTTCGCCGATGGGGGCGGCTGTGACGATGGTGACGGGTCGGGGCGCGAGCTTCAGGGCGCAGAACAGGCCCGCCAGCCCGCCACCGACGATGACGACGTCGTCGAGGCCGGACCAGATTTCCGGGGCCAGTTCGGAAGGCTCGGGCGCGTCGTCGGTCATGGGCGTTCGAGCCGTCCTGCGGGAGATGGTGGTCCTGGCTCCCGGATCGCGCTGGCGCGCGTCCGGGATGACAGGGCGGGCGTCACACCTTCAGGTTCACCATCCGCTCCACGGAGCGGCGGGCCTTCTCCGCCACCATCGGGTCGATCACGACCTCCTCGGTCATGTACAGGAGGCTGTCGAGGATCTTGGGCAGCGTGATGCGCTTCATGTGCGGGCACAGGTTGCAGGGGCGCACGAACTCCACGTCCGGCACCTCGGCGGCCACGTTGTCGGCCATGGAGCACTCGGTCACCATGACCACGCGCCGCGGGCGGTTGGTCTTCACCCAGTCGGCCATCTTCGCGGTGGAGCCGGAGAAGTCGGCCTCGGCGATCACGTCCTGGGGGCATTCGGGGTGGGCGATGATCACGACCGAGGGATCGTCCGCCCGGTAGCGCCGAAGCTCCTCGCCGGTAAAGCGCTCGTGCACCTCGCAGGCGCCGTGCCACTTGATGATCTTCACCGTGGTCTGGCCGGCCACCCAGTCGGCGAGATACTGGTCCGGGAGGAACAGCACGCGGTCGCTGCCGAGGCTTTCCACCACCTCGACGGCGTTGGACGAGGTGCAGCAGATATCGGCCTCAGCCTTCACCTCGGCCGAGGTGTTGACGTAGACGACCACCGGCACGCCCGGATATTTCGCGCGCAGCAGGCGGATGTCCTCGCCCGTGATGCTCTCGGCGAGCGAGCAGCCGGCCCGCATGTCCGGGATCAGCACGGTCTTGTCCGGGTTCAGCAGCTTGGAGGTCTCGGCCATGAAATGGACGCCGCCCTGGACGATGATGGGCGCGTCGGTGCGGCCGGCCTCGCGGGCGAGCTGGAAGCTGTCGCCCACCACGTCGGCGACGCAGTTGTAGATCTCCGGCGTCTGGTAGTTGTGCGCCAGGATCACGGCGTTGCGGACCTTCTTCAGGTCGTTGATCGCCTTGACGTAGGGCGCGAAGAACGGCCACTCGACGGAGGGCACGACGTGCTTCACGCGGTCGTAGAGATGCGCCGTCTCGGCGGCCACCTCGTGGGTGAATTCGAGCGAGGGCATGGGCAGGACGCCGTAGCGCTCGGCCGCAGTCAGGCGGCTCCGCGGTGCGTCGGCCCGGCGGGCGATGGCGGCATGTGCGTTCATTGGCGCCTCCCCATATGCTCAATTTGAGCATAAGCAGTTCAACAAATAGACCGGAGACCGCGAGGTTCCGGTTTCATGGAGTCACATACGCTTTGGACGTGGGATTTTAAAGAGGTCTTTCGCACAGGTGTCATGCGCGAGATGCAGGCTCATCGGCTTCGGTTATGGATGCATGACAAGGATTCGTTGGGCTTTGCGGCGTCGCGGCCTTACCGTCCGGGCTGAAAAACTCCGTGCTCCTGAAAGCCACCCCCATGTCGGCACCCGTTTCCGCCTCCGCGCCTCCCAGCGGCTGGCGCACGCCCGCAGTCATCCTGGTCTGCGGGTGCCTCATCGCCATGCTGTCCTTCGGTCCGCGCTCCAGCATGGGCCTGTTCATGACGCCGATCTCCGGCACCCACGGCTGGGGCCGCGACGTGTTCGCGCTGGCCATCGCCTTCCAGAACCTGCTCTGGGGCCTGGGCCAGCCGTTCGCCGGCGCGGTCGCCGACCGGTTCGGCCCCATGCGGGTGCTGGCGGCCGGAGCGCTGCTATACGCCGCGGGCCTGGCGCTGATGGCGTTCTCGACTACCCCGCTCGCCATGAACCTCACGGCGGGCGTCCTGATCGGGTTCGCCTTGGCGGGCTCCTCGTTCGTCGTGGTGCTCGGTGCGTTCAGCAAGCTGCTGCCGGCGTCGTGGCGACCGCTGTCCATGGGGGCGGGGACGGCAGCCGGCTCGTTCGGCCAGTTCCTGTTCGCGCCGGTGGGAGCGGCCCTCATCGACGGGACCGACTGGCAGACGACGCTGCTGTTCTTCTCCGGGCTGATGCTGCTGGTGGTGCCGCTGTCGGTGGCGCTGATGACGCGGCGGGACGCCTCCGGCGGCGTGCCCGCCTTCGTGCCGCCGAGCCAGTCGATCCCGCAGGCCCTGAAGGAGGCCTTCGGGCAGCGCTCCTACGTGCTGCTCGTGATCGGCTTCTTCACCTGCGGTTTCCAACTCGCCTTCATCACGGTCCACCTGCCGCCCTACCTGATCGACCGCGGCCTGTCGGCGACCGTGGGCGGCTGGACGCTGGCCACCATCGGGCTCGCCAACATCTTCGGCTCGCTCGCCTCCGGCTGGCTGTCGGGGCGCAGCTCGATGCGAATGCTGCTGGTGGCCAACTACACGTTGCGCGGGGTCGCCATCGCGGTGTTCGTGCTGTCGCCCATGACGCCGACCACGGCCATCCTGTTCGGCGTTGCCATGGGCCTGCTGTGGCTGTCGACCGTACCCCCGACATCCGGGCTGGTGATGCTGATGTTCGGCAGCGGCTACATGACCATGCTCTACGGCTTCGCCTTCTTCAGC
>JAEWEX010000256.1 GCA_023389135.1 Pseudomonadota bacterium
CGGCCCCGGGCGGACCGGCGCGTTCGGCGCCCACTACAATCCCGAGAGCATCATCGACGCGGCCGAGGTGTTCGACTTCTATCAGGGCGGCGGCCTCGACGCGACGGTGCTGGGCTTCGCGCAGGTCAGTCCCGACGGCAGCGTCAATGTCGGCGTGCTGGGCGGCCGGCCGCGCGGACCCGGGGGGTTCGTGGACATCGCCCACGCCACCCGCAAGGTGCTGTTCTGCGGCTCCATGACGGCCGGCGGCCTCGATGTGGACATCGATCGCGATGGGCCGCGCCTTTCGATCCGCACCGAAGGCCGCAACCGCAAATTCGTGCAGCAGCTCGAGCAGGTGAACTTCCACGGCCCCGGCGCCGTGGAGAAGGGCCAGCTCGTGCGCTTCATCACGGAGCGTTGCGTGTTCCGCCTGGAGCGCTCGGGCCTCGTGCTTACGGAGATCGCGCCGGGGATCGCACTCGACCAGGTGCGCGCCGCCACGGACTACGACTTCGCCGTTGCCGACGACCTATCGGTCATGTCCCCCGACCTGTTCCGCGACGTCGCGGCAGCCGGGCAGGACCGCCTCGTTTCCGCCGTTTCCTGAAAAGGACATTTCGAGACCATGGACACCGGCCTCCGCGACAGGCTCGCCGCCATCGGCAGTTCATCCCTCCACGAGGCCATGGGCCGCAAGGGCGCCCTCCCCTCGCGCATCCGCACCATAGCACCCGACGCGTCGATGGCCGGACGGGCTGTCACGGTCGCATGCCATCCGGCCGACAACGTGACGCTTCTCAAGGCGATGGACGTGGCGGGCGAAGGCGACGTTCTCGTCGTGGCGACCGGGCACCATGAGGCCGGCTATTTCGGCGAGGTCATGGCCACCCGCTGCATGGCCCGCGGCATCGCCGGGCTGGTGATCGACGGCGGCGTGCGCGACGTCCAGCGGCTGCGCGAGATGGGCTTTCCCGTGTTCGCCGCCAACGTCTGCATGGCCGGCACCGTCAAGCAGACGCTCGGGCCCATCAATGAACGCCTCGTCATCGGCGGCCAGATCATCGAGCCCGGCGATTTCGTGCGCGGTGACGACGACGGGGTCGTGATCGTGCCCGCCGCCAGTGGCGCGGCGGTGATCGAGGAGGCGGAGCGGCGCGAGACGGACGAGGCCGGCAAGATGGCGATGCTGCGGGACGGCCAGTCGCTGTTCGAGCTTATGGGCCTCAACAAGCGCTTTCCCGGCGCCTAGTCGCACCCATCCGGAGGCACGCCAGAGATGACCGCCGTCCCAGCCCTTCACTTCGAGGACATCGACGAGGATCGGGTGTTCGTGTCGCCGACGCGCACCATCGCCGAGTACGACCTGTATGTCTTCGCTGGCCTGACCGCAGACTTCACCGAGTTCCATCTCAGCACGACGGCTGCCGAGGCGACCCATTTCGGCCGGCGGGTGGCCCATGGCATGCTGATCGTGAGCATAGCCAACGGCCTCTACAACCGCATCGGCGTGACCGACGGAACCGGTCTCGGCCTCATGGGTGTCGAGTGGCGCTTCGGCAAGCCGGTCTTCATCGGCGACACGATCCACCTGTCGATCCGCGCCTCGGGCAAACGGCATCTGCCCGGCAAGAAGGGCGGCATCGTGTTCTGGACCGGCTCCATCATCAACCAGGACGGGGTGGCGACGGGCACCGGCACGTTCACGCGCATGATCGCCTACCGCAACGCGCAGACGGCCGGCTGAGCCGTCGGCCGACGCTGGAGAGACCGCCGTGTCCACCAACATCTTCGGCAAGCTGGCGGAATACACGTTGAAGGCCTGCGAGGCGGTCATCGTGGCGATCCTCGTGTTCCTGATCGTCGTGGTGATGACCAATGTCATCCTGCGCTATGCGTTCAGCTCAGGCATCGTCCAGATCGAGGAGATCGCCCGCTTCTTGTTCTCCGCGACCGTGTTCTTCGGCGCCATCGTCGTGGCGATCCGGACCGGCCACCTGTCCGCCCCGATCGTGATCCCGTTCCTGCGGCCTTTGCACCAGGTCGTCGTGCTGACCGTGGGCGACCTGATCTCGATCGGCCTTTGCCTGTTCATGATCGACGGCTTCTGGCGGCAGACGCTGATCACGATGAATTCGCTGACGCCGATCCTGCGCCTTCCGACCTCGCTGCTCTACGGCATGGGCCTCGCCATGACGATCGGCATCGGGCTGGCCATCGCCGGCCGCGGCGTTCACCGCATCGTCCACTACCGCCGCACCGGCCAGGCCGACGCCTCGGCCGCAGAGACGACCATCGACTAGGACCACGCGCCAATGACAATCCTGGTCTTCCTCGCCGTCCTGCTGCTGGGCCTCAGCCTGGGCATGCCCGTCGGCATGGCCATGCTCGCCTCCGCCGTCGCACTGATGTTCCAGGTCGGTCTCCTGGACTCGCAGATCCTCGCGCTGCAGATGCTGAACGGCGTCGACAATTTCGCACTGCTCGCCGTTCCGTTCTTCCTGCTGGCCGGCGAGATCATGAATGTGGGCGGCCTGTCCCGGCGCCTGTTCGCCATCGGCATCGCGCTAGTGGGCCATCTCAATGGCGGCCTGGGCTATGTGGCGGTGTTCGCCGCGCTCCTGCTTGCCAGCCTGTCCGGATCGCCCACCGCCGATACCGCCGCGCTGGCCGCCATGCTCATCCCCATGATGCGCAAGGCGGGATACGACGTGCCGCTGTCAACCGGCCTCATCGCGGCCGGCGGCGTGATCGCGCCGGTCCTGCCGCCTTCCATCGGGTACATCATCTTCGGCATCACAGCGGGCGTCTCGATCACCCAGCTCTTCATCGCGGGCATCGTCCCGGGGCTGCTCATGGGCGCCTCGCTGCTGGTCGCCTGGTACTTCGTCGCCCGCGGCCGCAAGATGGAGCGGCTGCCAAAGCAGAGCTGGGGCGAGGTCGGTCGGACCATTGTCCAGGGCTCGTTTGCCCTGATGCTGCCGGTCATCATCGTAGGAGGGCTGCGCTTCGGCGTGGTGACGCCGACCGAGGCCGGCGTCGTCGCTGCCGTCTACTCCATCCTGATCGGCATGTTCGTCTACCGCGAACTGACGCTGGCCAAGCTCTATGACGCGCTGCGCTCGACCGCCTACATCACCGCCGCCGCCATGTTCATCGTCGGCTGCGCCGGCGCCACGACCTTCCTGATATCCATCGCCAACGTCCCGGCCGAACTGTCGGCGCTCCTCGCCCCGCTGGGAGACGATCCGCGCATCGCGATGCTGGTGATGATGATCATCGTGTTCGCGGTCGGCCTGGTGCTGGACACCATCCCGACCACGCTGCTCCTGGCACCGATCATGATGCCGGTCGTCCAGGAACTGGGCATCCACCCGATCTACTTCGGCGTGCTGTTCATCATGAACGCCGCCATCGGGCTGATCACGCCGCCGGTGGGCATCGTGCTCAACGTCGCCAGCCTGGTCGCGAAGGTCGAGCTCATCAAGGTCTGGCGCGCGGTGCTGCCGTTCGTGCTGGCCGAGACGGCCATCCTGCTTCTCCTGATCGCATTCCCCGAGATCGTCGTGGCGCCACTCCAGTGGTTCACGCGGTGATGTGACGTCCATGGCGGTGCCGGGAACATCACCGGACTGCCGAAAGCCTGAAAACCGAGGAGGAAACACAATGAAGCCGACCACCAGAAGGACCGTGGTGAAGGGGCTGGCATTCGCCACCGCCTTCGCGATCATCCCGTCCGTCTCGCGCGCCGCGCGCACCTACCGCATCGCCCACAGCCATCCGCAGCGCTCCAACACCCAGAAGGCGCTGATGGCCATGGCGGACGCGGTGAAGGAGCGAACCGGGGGCGAAGTCTCGTTCCAGCTGTTCCCCGCCGGCATGCTGGGCTCCAGCACCAGCCAGGTGGACGGCGTTCGCGGCGGCACCATCGACATCGCCCTGACCGGCAATGCCTGGCCGAGCTCCATCCTGCCGGAGCTTGGCGTGCTCGACCTGCCCTTCATGTTCCGCGACCGCGACCACGTCAACGCGGTGATCGACGGCAAGGCTGGCGACACCGTGCGCGCGCTGTTCGAGAAGCATGACCTGGTGAGCCCGATGACGTTCGATGTGGGCTTCCGTCAGATCACCAACAGCGTCAGGCCGATCCGCACCGCCGCGGACATGAAGGGCCTGAAGATGCGCGTGCCCTCGGCGCCGGTTCCCATCAAGACCTTCGAGCTGCTCGGTGCGGTCCCGACGCCCATCTCCATGACCGAGGTGTTCTCCGCCCTGGAGACCGGCACGGTCGACGGCCAGGAGAACCCGATCAACCTGATCCTGGAGACGGGGATGCACGAGGTGCAGAAGCACCTGTCCCTCAGCAACCACCAGTACACCGTGTTCCACATGGTGATGAACGGGAACTCCTATCGCAGCCTCTCCAAGGAGCACGCCGACATTCTCCGCGAGGAGGCGATGAAGGCTTCCCAGCAGCAGCGCGCCGACAATGCCGCCGACGACGATAAGGGCCTGCCGACCTTCCGCGAGGCCGGCGTCGAGGTGGTGGAGGATGTCGACCGCGACAGCTTCCGCGCCCTGGTGGACGAGCCCCTGGCCGAAGACTTCGCCAAGCAGCACGGGCGCGAACTGGTCGAGCTGATCCGCAGCGCCTGACCCGACGACATGGGCCGGCCGCCTCGCGCGGCCGGCCCGCTCCAGGAACGCCCATGTCCGAACTGACCGAGGAAGACCGCCAGGCGATCCGCGACCTGGCCGCCCGCTTCGCGCGCGAGGAGATCGCGCCCCGCGTCCACGCCTATGACGCGGCGGAGACGTTCCCCGCGGACCTGTTCGCCCGCATGGGCGAACTGGGGCTGACGGGCGGCGTGATCCCGGAGACCTATGGCGGCGCCGGGCTCGACTACGTCACCTATTCCCTTGTGCTGATGGAGCTGTCACGGCACTGCCAGGCGCTGGCCGGGGCGGCGACCTGGGCGAGCGGTGTCGCCGGCGCCAGCCTGCTGCGCTTCGGCACCGAGGAGCAGAAGCAGCGCTATCTCGTTCCGCTTGCGCAGGGACGCACGCCGGTTGCCTTCGCTCTGACCGAATCCCACACCGGCTCCGACGTCGCCTCCATGCGCATGCGGGCGAGGCGCACGGCGCGCGGCTACGTCCTGAACGGCACCAAGTCCTGGATCTCCATGGCGCAGTCCTGCGG
>JAEWEX010000292.1 GCA_023389135.1 Pseudomonadota bacterium
CCGGCGTGCGCACCGCGTGCCCGGCCAGGCGGCCGGCGGCGGTCTCGATGTCGGCGATGGTCAGGACGTCGTCGGCTGACATGGTTCTCCTCGCGGGCTTTGGGCCGTGCGCGGCTGGCGATTCCGCTCGGGAAGCGTTACACGACGAAGCGGCGCGCGACCAATGCGCGTCGTGATGCGGCGCCACCATGAACCGACTGTTCGCCGGACTGCCCACCACCGTGTTCGAGGTCATGTCGCGGCTGGCGCGCGAGACCGGCGCGGTCAATCTCGGGCAGGGGTTCCCGGACGATCCCGGCCCGGACGACGTGCGCCGCAGGGCGGCGGAGGCCGTGGTCTCCGGCTGGAACCAGTACCCGCCCATGATGGGCCTGCCTGAGCTGAGGCAGGCCGTTGCCGACCACTATGCCCGCCACCAGGGCCTCGCGCTGGACCCCGACCGGCAGGTGATGGTCACGTCGGGCGCCACCGAGGCCATCGCCGGTGCGCTGATGGCGCTGATCGAGCCCGGCGACGAGGTGGTGCTGTTCCAGCCCATGTACGACGCCTACCTGCCGCTGGTGCGGCGCGCCGGGGGCGTGCCGCGCTTCGTGACGCTGAAGCCGCCGCACTGGCGCTTCACCGAGGGCGAGCTTGCGGCCGCGTTCTCGGAGCGCACCCGCGTGGTGCTGCTCAACAATCCGCTCAACCCGTCGGCCTCGGTGTTTCCCACGGAGGACCTGGCGATGCTGGGCCGCTTCGCGGAGCGCTCGGGCGCCATCGTCGTGTCCGACGAGGTGTGGGAGCATGTGGTGTTCGACGGCCGCCGCCACGTCTCGGTGCTCGACGTGCCGGAGCTTGCGCCGCGCTCGGTCAAGATCGGCTCCGCCGGCAAGATCTTCTCGCTCACGGGCTGGAAGGTGGGCTTCGTGTGCGCGGCGCCGGAGGTGCTGTCGGTGCTGGCGCGCGCCCACCAGTTCCTGACCTTCACCACGCCCCCCAACCTGCAGGCGGCGGTGGCCTACGGGCTGGCCAAGGACGACGGCTATTTCGCCGGCATGCGGGCGGAGTTCCAGCGCAGCCGGGACCGCTTCGCCGGCGCGCTTACGGCCATGGGGCTCGAGCCGCTGCCGGCGGCCGGCACCTACTTCCTCAATGTCGACCTCGCGCCGCTGGGGGTCGCCGACGACGTCGCCTTCGCCGAGCGGCTGGTGCGCGAGGCGGGGGTGGCGGCGATCCCCGTCAGCGCGTTCTACGCCGAGGACCATGTGCGCACCGTGATGCGCTTCTGCTTCGCCAAGCGCGACGAGACGCTGGATGCGGCGGCGGAGCGGCTGGAACGCTTCCTCGCGGCGGGGTAGGGGCGGCCGGTTGCGCCATGCGCCATCGGCAATCGCCATATCCGGCGGTGCGCCCTATACTCGCCTCCGACCCTCCAGACCTGCTCCCGCGGAGCCTTCTCATGAAGCCAATGAAGTATGGCGTCGGCCAGTCCGTGCGCCGCGTCGAGGATGCCGAACTCATTCGCGGCGAGGGCCGCTATGTCGCCGACATGGTGCCGGCGGACGCGCTGCGCCTGGCGATCCTGCGCTCGCCCCATGCCCATGCGCGGTTCTCGGTCGGCGACCTGTCGGAGGTGCGCGCCATGCCGGGCGTGCGCCTGGTCCTGACGGCCGACGACGTGTCCGAACTCGGCGACCTGCCCTGCATGGGCCAGGTCAAGAACCACAAGGGCGAGCCGATGTCGCCTCAGCTGCGGCCGGTGCTGGCGCGCGGCGTCGCGCGCTATGCCGGCGAGCCGGTGGTGGCGGTGGTGGCCGAGACGTCTGAGGCCGCGCGCGACGCCGTCGAGGCGGTCATGGTGGACTGGGAGACGCTGACGCCGGCGCTGGGCTCGCGCGCCGCGAGCGAGGCCGGCGCGCCGCTGGTGCATCCCGACAATGGCAGCAACATCGCCTTCGACACGGTGCTGGGCGACCAGGCCGCCACCGACGCGGCCTTCGCCCGTGCGGCCCATGTGGCGCGGGTCGAGATCGTCAACAACCGCCTCGTGGTCAACTACATGGAGACCCGCGGCATCCTCGCCGAGTACGACCGGGACACGGAGCGCTTCACGCTCGCGGTGGGCAGCCAGGGCGTCCACAACATCCGCGACCGGCTGGCCAACGACATCTTCAGGCTGCCCAAGGACCGCTTCCGCGTCATCACGCCGGAGGTGGGCGGCGGTTTCGGGCCCAAGATCTTCATGTACCAGGAGTACCCGCTGGCGCTGTTCGCGGCCCGCGCGCTGAACGCCAGGGTCGCCTGGATCGGCGACCGCTCCGAGCAGTTCCTGGCCGACGCCCAGGGCCGCGACCACGTCTCCGTCGCCGAGCTGGCGCTGGACGCCGACCACAACTTCCTCGCCATCCGCGTCGACACGCTGGCGGACATGGGCGCCTACGCCGCCCAGTTCGGGCCGATGATTCCGGTGCTCGGCGGCACCATGATGCCCGGCACCTACCGGCTGCCGGCGGGAGCGGGGCGCATCCGCGGCGTCTACACCAACACCGTGCCGGTGGACGCCATCCGCGGCGCGGGGCGGCCGGAGGCGGCCTACCTGATCGAGCGGTTGGTGGAGGCGGCGGCCCGCCAGCTCGGCGTCCCGTCCGTGGAGCTGCGGGCCCGCAACTTCATCCGCCCCGACGAGATGCCGTATCGGACCATCACCGGCCGCAACTACGACAGCGGCGAGTTCGAGGGCCACATGCGCCGGGCGCTGGAGGCGGCGGACCAGGCCGGCTTCGCCGCGCGCCGGGCCGGGAGCGAGGCGCGCGGGATGATCCGCGGCTTCGGCATCGCCAGCTATATCGAGGCCTGCGCCTTCGGCAGCGAGGATTCCACCGTCCGGCTGGAGGAGGACGGCAGCTTCACCGTGCTGATCGGCACCCAGACCAACGGGCAGGGCCACCGCACCGCCTATGCGCAACTTGTGTCGGAGCAGTTCGACGTGCCGCTGGAGCGGGTGAGGGTGGTGCAGGGCGACAGCGACCTGATCGCCACCGGCGGCGGCACCGGCGGCTCGCGCTCGATCCCCGTGGGCGGGGCGGCGGTGGACGCCGGCGCGCGGGCGCTGGCGGAGAAGCTGAAGGCGCTCGCCGCCGACGAGCTGGAGGCGGCGGCCGGCGACCTGGAGATCGTCGACGGCCGGTACGTGGTGGCCGGCACCGACCGCGCGGTGGACATCGCCGACCTCGCGCGCTCGCCCGCCGCAACCGCCGAGATGCGCACCTCCGTGGGACAGTTCTCGCAGCCGGAGGCGACCTATCCCAACGGCACCCATGTCTGCGAGGTCGAGATCGACCCGCAGACCGGGATCGTCACCATCACGGCCTACCATGTGGTGGACGATTTCGGGGTGTCGCTGAACCCGCTGCTGCTGGAGGGCCAGATCCATGGCGGCATCGCCCAGGGCGTCGGCCAGGCGCTGATGGAGCGCACGGTCTATGACGATTCCGGCCAGCTGCTGTCGGCCTCGTTCCAGGACTACGCCATGCCGCGGGCGCGCGACTTCGCTCCCATCGCCTTCGAGACCCGCAACGTGCGCTCGCTCACCAACGCGCTCGGCGTCAAGGGCGCCGGCGAGGCCGGCACCATCGGATCGGCGCCTGCCGCCATGAACGCGGTGATCGACGCGCTGCACCATGCCTACGGCATCGAACACCTGGACATGCCGGCGACGCCGCACAGGGTGTGGCGGGCGATCCGCGACGCCGGCGCCGCGGCGTCCTGACGCCCGTGCAGGGCGGACCCGCGAACGGCGCAGTACTCCCCGCCGGCGGGGCTGCTAGGATCGCCGGCGATCGAGACCTGCACTTCGGCCCGCGCGCTTTCCAGGGTGCGCGGGCCTTTTCGTCGTTTGCCCCATGCTGACCGGCATCACCCTCAAGGTCGTCTCCGCACTGGTCTTCACCATGATGGCGGGGCTTGTCCGGTGGGTCGGCGACACGGTGCCGCCGGGGCAGGTGGTGTTCGCCCGCAGCCTGTTCGCCATGATCCCGATCCTGATCTGGCTGGCCTGGCGCAGCGAGATCGCGAGCGCGGTGCGCACGCGCAACGTCGCCGGACATCTGGGGCGGACCTTCATCGGCGTCGGCTCCATGTTCCTCGGCTTCATGGCGCTGTCGCGCCTGCCGCTCACCGACGCCATCGCCATCGGTTACGCCTCGCCGCTGATCACCGTGGTGCTGGCGGTGCTGGTGCTGCACGAGCGGGTGCGCGTCTACCGCTGGAGCGCGGTGGGGGTGGGACTTGTCGGCGTGGTCGTGATCCTGTGGCCGCACCTGGCCGGCGGCGCGCTGGCCAAGGCCGTGTCGGGCACCGGCGAGGACGCGGCGACCGCGCAGGGCGCGCTGCTGGCGCTTGCCGGGGCGTTCTGCACGGCCGGGGCCATGATCCAGGTCCGCCGCCTGACCCAGACCGAGAGCACGGCGGCCATCGTGTTCTACTTCTCGGCGTTCTCGACCCTGCTGTCGCTGTTCACGATCCCCACGGGTTGGGTGTGGCCCGGCGTTGAGCTCGCGCTGGTGCTGGTGCTGATCGGCTGCCTCGGCGGGGTGGGGCAGATCCTGCTGACCAAGAGCTACCGCTACGCCGACGCCTCGCTGATCGCGCCTTTCGAGTACACCACCATCCTGTGGGCGCTGATGATCGGCTGGATCGCGTTCGGCGACCTGCCGGGCCCGCTGGTGCTGGCCGGCGCCTCCATCGTGGTGGCCTCCGGCATCTTCGTGATCCTGCGCGAGCGCCAGCTCGGCATCGAGCGAGCCCGCGCCCGAAAGGCGACCCCGCCTCCGGGCTGAACGTGTGCCGGCGGGTCGGCGGTGCGTGCTTCGAGACGGCCCTTCGGGCCTCCTCAGCATG
>JAEWEX010000295.1 GCA_023389135.1 Pseudomonadota bacterium
GGCTTGTCGGGCTTCGCGGCCTTGACGGGAAAGCGCGCGGGTGTCCCCTCGGCCCGCGCCATGCAGGCCGGGCTCCACGGACACAGCACGCAGGCGGGGCTGCGCGGCGTGCAGATCGTGGCGCCCAGATCCATCACCGCCTGGGCGAAGTCCCCGGCGCGCGCATCGGGCACCAGTGTCGACGCCAGCGCGCGGATCGCGGGCTTGGCGCCCGGCATCGGCTCGGAGACCGCGAACAGCCGCGCCACCACGCGCTCCCAGTTGCCGTCCACCGGGGCAGCTTTGGCGTCGAAGGCGATGGCCGCCACCGCGGCAGCCGTGTAGGGGCCGATGCCGGGCAGCGCCAGCAGGGCGGCCTCGGTTGAGGGAAAGCGCCCGCCATGGCCGGCCACGATGGCGCGGGCGCATGCGTGGAGATTGCGGGCGCGGGCATAGTAGCCGAGCCCCGCCCACAGCTTCAGAACATCCTCCAGCGGGGCCGCCGCCAGCGCCTCCACCGTCGGGAACCGGTCGAGAAAGCGCAGGAAGTAGGGGCCCGCGGCGGCGGCCGTGGTCTGCTGGAGCATGATCTCCGACAGCCACACCCGGTAGGGATCGGCCGTCTCGCCCGGCTCCGCCCGCCACGGCAGCCGCCGCCGGTGACGGTCGTACCAGGCCAGCAGCGCGGCCGGATCGGGACGGGGCAGGGCGGCCGTGTGCGGCCGGCGGGCGGTCTTCGGCATGGGCGATGCGCAGCCTCGGGAGTTGTCCGGCGAGAGTGGGTGCTGCCGGGCTGGAGGGCAAGGGACCGCCGGGCGCGCCGGACGATGCGCCGCCGGCCGCCTGCGCCGGTCGCGCACAGATGGCGGGCCGGGCGCTCCCGCTCTATGGTGCCCGTCGACGCTCCACGGGACCGCCCATGGCCTCCGACAGTTTTTCCCCGCGACGCTCCCGCATCCGGTCGCTCGGCGAACTGGCGCCCGCGGCGCTGGGCGACGCGCTGGCCAGGCAGGGCTTCGCCGGATCGGAGATCGTCACGCGCTGGCCGGAAATCGTCGGGACCGAGCTCGCGCCCCATTGCGAGCCGGTGAGGCTGGCCTGGCCGCCGCGGGGGCCCTCCAGCGATCCCGGGCGTCCGCGCGAGCCGGCGGTGCTGTTCGTGCGGGTGGAGAGCGCGCACGCTCTGGAACTCCAGCACATGCAGGCGGTGGTGCTGGAGCGGGTCAACCGCTATTTCGGCTGGGCCTGCGTCGGGTCGCTGCGGTTCCGGCAGGGGCCGGTCACGCGGCGCGGTCAATCGGCGCGGGTGCGCAAGGTCGCGTCGGACGCTGCGCGGGGCCGGGTGGCGGACGCCGTGCGCGGCGTCGAGGAACCGGCGCTGGCCGCGGCCCTCGCCCGGCTCGGCGAGGCGGTGGCGGCCGAGGAGGAAGGCGGCACTTGACGCGCTCGTGATGGCGCCGGCCCACGCCGCGCCGCAATCCCGCCCTTGGCAGGAGCGAGCTTTGGACGTAATCGACGCGGCAGCATCTCCGCGAAACCGGGAGACGAAGTCCCATGAACAAGACCATCCTGTCCGTCGCCGCGCTGGCCGTGGTGGCCGCCGCCGGCTTCGGCGTCTATGCCATGCAGTCGGGCCCGTCCGACGCCGCCGTCCCCGTGGCCGCGACCTCCCCGGCCGCCGACGCGGCGCGCCCGGCTCCCATCAGCGAGCGGCCGGCGACGCCGGTCTCCTCGGAGGCCAATGGCGAACTGATGCAGCCGGGACCGTTGGGCGATGTCGCCATCGGCGCCGCGGACGCGCCGGTGACCATCATCGAATACGCATCGCTCACCTGCGTCCACTGCGGCAATTTCCACAACGGCGCCTACAAGGCGCTGAAGGAGAAGTACATCGACACCGGCAAGGTGCGCTTCATCTTCCGGGAGTTCCCGCTGGACAACTTCGCCACCGCCGGCTTCGTGCTGGCGCGGTGCGGCGACGACAGCCGCTATTTCCCGATCATCGACGCGTTCTTCGCCAACCAGAAGGACATGTTCGGCGCGCAGGATCCCCTGGCCTGGCTCACCGCCTTCGCCCGCCAGGTCGGGTTCTCGCAGCAGGAGATGGAAGCCTGCCTCGAGAACCAGGAGCTGATCGACGGCGTCTCCGCGGTGCGCCAGCGCGCGTCGCAGCAGTTCGGAGTCGAATCGACCCCGACCTTCTTCATCAACGGCCAGATCCGCCGCGGCGCCATGACGGAGGAAGAGCTGGACGAGGCGCTGGCGCCGCTTCTCCCCAGCTGATCGCCAAGAGCCTCTTGCGCGGGGGCTCCGGCCCCCGCAAATCTGGCGGGCGATGAAGCTCACCCGCCTACGCCTCACCGGCTTCAAGTCCTTCGTCGACGCGGCGGAGTTCGTGATCGAGCCCGGCCTCACCGGCGTCGTGGGGCCGAACGGCTGCGGCAAGTCCAATCTCGTGGAAGGCCTGCGCTGGGTGATGGGCGAAAGCTCGCACAAGGCGTTGCGCGCCTCCGAGATGGAGGATGTCATCTTCGCCGGCACCAGCGGCCGCCCGTCGCGCAACACGGCCGAGGTGGTGCTGGCGCTGGACAACGCCGACCGCACCGCACCGGCCCCCTGGTCCGAGATCGACGAGCTGGAGGTGTCGCGCCGCATCGAGCGCGAGCAGGGCTCGCTCTATCGCGTCAACGGCCGCGAGGTGCGGGCCCGCGACGTGCAGATTCTGTTCGCCGACGCCTCGTCGGGGGCGCGCGCGCCCCCCCCCCG
>JAEWEX010000297.1 GCA_023389135.1 Pseudomonadota bacterium
GTCCGACGCAGACCTGCTGGTCAACGCCACCAGCCTCGGCATGACGGGGAAGGATCCCCTCGACCTCGACCTCGCGCCGCTTCCGGAGCGGGCCGTGGTGAGCGACCTGGTCTACGCCCCGCTGGAAACCCGCTTGCTGGCCGCGGCGCGCGCCCGCGGCCTGAGACCGGTCGACGGCCTCGGGATGCTCCTTCACCAGGCGGTTCGCGGCTTCGAGCTCTGGTTCGGTGTGCGCCCCGCGGTCACGGCGGAACTTCGCGCCCTGGTGGTGGCCGACCTCGAACGGGGTCTCGCCCGATGATCGTTCTGGGACTGACGGGCTCCATCGGCGCCGGCAAGTCGACCACGGCCGGGTTCTTCCGGGACGAGGGCGTGCCGGTCCACGATTCCGATGCGACGGTCCACCGCCTCTACCGCGGTCCCCTGGCGCAGGAGGTCGAGGCGGCATTTCCGGGAACCACCGGGCCCGACGGCGTCGACCGCGCCGCACTCGGCCGCGCCGTCCTCGGCGATGCCGCCGCGATCCGGCGGCTGGAGGCGATCGTCCATCCGCCGGTGCGGGAGGCGGAAGCGCGGTTCCTCGCCCGGTCCCGGGCCGAAGGGGTGCGGGTCGTCGTGCTGGACATCCCGCTTCTGTTCGAGACCGGCGCGGAACGACGATGCGACGCCGTCGTGGTCGCGACCGTCGATCCCGATGTGCAGCGCGAGCGGGTGCTGGCGCGGCCGGACATGACGGCGGACAAGCTCGATGCCATCCTCGCCCGCCAGACGCCGGACGCCGAGAAGCGGCGTCGCGGCCACTTCCTTGTGGACAGCGGCCGTGGCCTGGCATCGGCGCGGGCGCAGGTCCGGTCTATCCTGCGCGCCGTCAACGGCGCTGCCTGAGTCGCCGACCACCGAGCCGGGACGCCATGCGGGAAATCATCCTCGACACCGAGACCACGGGCCTCGATCCGCATTCAGGCCATCGCATCGTCGAGATCGGCTGCGTCGAGCTGCTCAACCTGATCCCCACCGGGCAGACCTTCCATGTCTACCTCAATCCGGACCGCGACATGCCGGAGGAGGCGTTTCGCGTCCACGGCCTGTCCATCGATTTCCTGTCCGACAAGCCGCGCTTCGCCGATGTCGCGGACGGGTTCCTGGCCTTCGTCGACGGGGCCAGGCTGGTCGCCCACAATGCCAGCTTTGACCTGAACTTCCTCAATGCCGAGCTCAGATCGCTTGGCCGCGACCTGATCCCGCCCGAGCTGGTGGTGGACTCGCTGGCGCTCGCGCGCCGGCGTCATCCGGGCGGCCGCAACAGCCTGGACGATCTGTGCTCGCGCTTCGGAATCGACAGTTCGCGGCGCACCAAGCACGGCGCGCTGCTCGACGCCGAGCTGCTGGCCGAGGTCTATGCAGAACTGATGGGCGGCCGCCAGACGGTGCTCGGCCTCGGCGCGGTCGCGCCGGGCATCGGCCGCGCCGGCGTTGCGGTTGCGGCCCGCCCGCGTCCGGAACCGCTTGCGCCCCGGCTGGACGAGGCGGCCGCCATACGGCACGCGGCCTTCGTCGCCACCCTCGGCGGCGACGCGATCTGGAGGGACTACCTTCCGGACGCAGGCGCGCCCGGAAGCTGACGCCCGGTCAGTTTGCGAGCGACTGCGGTGCGGCGCCGGCCTGGCTTGCCTGCTGCACCCGCTGGCGATAGAGCGCGACGAAGTCGATCGGGTCGATCAGCAGGGGCGGATAGCCGCCATTGCGGACCGCGTCGGCGAGGATCTGCCGGGCGAACGGAAACAGCAGCCGCGGGCACTCGATCAGCGCGATGGGGTGGCGGTCCTTCTCGGTGACGTTCTCGACCCGGAAGATGCCGCCATAGACCAGCTCCGCCTTGAACATCGGCTTGCCGTCGGAATTGGCGTCGACATTGAGCTTGAGCTCCACCTCCAGGTCGGTCTCGCTCATCTGGCGGGCGCCGACATTGACCTGGATCTGGATGCTCGGGCCGCCGGTCTGTCCGGCCAGCGCCACGGGTGCGTTGGGGTTCTCGAAGGACAGGTCCTTCACATACTGGGCGATGACGTTGAGGCTGGGGGCCTTCGCCACAGCGGCTTCGTCGTTTCCGTTGGTCGTCATGGCCTTCCGCCTCTAGAACAAGTCCGGCCGCCGGCCAGATCGGGTGCCCTCCGCTATCACTTTCTGCGCAGCGGGGGCAAGGCCCGAGCCGGTCGGCCGGCAGCGGCGGCAGCATGCGCACCCTCGCGGCCGCCGTCCGACTGCCTGCAGCCGAGGAACGGTTGCGCACGCACGGCGTTGATGCTGGGGCCGATGCCCGCCCCCGGCGCGAAACGGCGCGCTCCTGCGGTGTTGGAGCCGCGTCCCGCATACCCTACAGTCGGGGCAAGGGCAGGTCCGTATCGTATTGGGGGCTGGACCTTAAGGGTCAACGGGCCCATATCGGGGTCCTGCCAGCAGCGGTTGCGCCGAAGCCGTCGGTTCAGCCGGATCACATAGCCAGCGGAGCGGTGTGCGCCGAACCGGATCATGAGCGAATCCTTCGACATCTACACCATCATCTTCCTCCTGCTGGCGGTGTTCATCTTCCTGCGGCTGCGCTCGGTGCTGGGCACGCGCACCGGCAATGAGCGGCCGCCCACCGACCCCTATACGCGCCGCGAGGCGCCGGCGCCGCAGACCGCCAACGAGAACGTGGTCAGCCTCCCCAACCGGGGCGGCGATCCGAAGCCGGGAGCCGTGGCGGAACCGGCGCCGGACCGCTGGCGCACGGCCGTCGCCAAGGACAGCGGCGCCGAAGCCGGCCTCGACGCCATCGCGGCGGCCGATCCGCACTTCGACGCCAATGCGTTCCTCCAGGGCGCCAAGGCCGCCTACGAGATGATCGTCACCGCCTTTGCCCGGGGCGACCGCAAGACCTTGAAGCCGCTTCTGGCCAGGGACGTGCTGGACGGCTTCGCCACGGCGATCGGCGAGCGCGAGGGGCGCGGCGAAACGGTCGAGACGACGTTCGTGTCCATCGACACGGCCGAGGTCACGGCGGCCGAAGCCCGCGACCGCGTGGCCCAGATCACCGTCCGGTTCGTGTCGCAGCTCGTCTCCGTGACCCGCGACCGCGACGGCGCCATCGTCGATGGCAGCCCCGACAAGGTGACCGAGGTCTCCGACGTCTGGACC
>JAEWEX010000323.1 GCA_023389135.1 Pseudomonadota bacterium
GAGCTGATACGAACCGTGGAGGCGGTGACGCTGGCGCGCGACCTGATCAACACGCCCGCCAACGACATGGGCCCGGACGAACTGGAGGCGGCGGCCCGCGCGCTCGCCGGACGTCATGGCGCGACCGTTGAGGTGATCCAGGGCGACGCCCTGATCGCGCGGAACCTGCCCATGATCCATGCGGTCGGCCGCGCCTCGGACCGCGCGCCGCGCCTGATCGACATGCGATGGGGCGAGGCCGGCCGTCCGCGGGTGACCGTGGTGGGTAAGGGCGTCTGTTTCGACACCGGCGGCCTCGACATCAAGCCCGACACCGCCATGCGGCTGATGAAGAAGGACATGGGCGGCGCGGCCGCGGCGCTGGGGCTTGCCCATCTCGTCATGGGATCGCGGCTGCCGGTCAGCCTGCGCGTGCTGATCCCGGCGGTGGAGAACGCGATCTCCGGAAGCGCCTTCCGCCCCGGCGACATCCTGCGGAGCCGCAAGGGCCTGAGCGTGGAGATCGGCCACACCGACGCCGAGGGTCGGCTCGTGCTGGCGGACGCGCTGGCCCTGGCCGACGAGGAGGCGCCGGAGATCATGGTCGACTTCGCGACCCTGACGGGGGCGGCGCGGGTGGCGCTCGGCCCCGAGCTGCCGCCGCTCTACACCGACGACGACGCCCTGGCGGAGGCCGTGCTGCGTCACGGCCTCGCCGAGAACGACCCGGTGTGGCGGCTGCCGCTCTGGCAGCCCTACATGAAGATGATCGAGCCCAGGATCGCGGACCTGACCAATGCCGCCAGCGGCGGCTTTGCCGGCTCCATCACCGCGGCGCTGTTCCTGCGGCGCTTCGTCGAGAAGGCCGGGAGCTGGGCGCATTTCGACATCTTCGGCTGGGTGCCGGCGGCCCGGGCCGGCCGGCCCGAGGGTGGCGAGCTGCAGGCCGCGCGCGCCGTTTTTGCCACACTGGCGGAGCGTTACCCTTCGTAAACCCTGTTCCCGCCGACGGGGCCGTTGACAAGACATCCGCCCTTGCGTTCGCTTCGAGTCCGAAACAAATGGGGCGCGGATCGGACGGGGGGCGACCTTGGCGGTGACCATGCGCCCTTCTCAGGCGCTCAGATTGTGGCATGACGCGATGCTGAGGCAGGTGCGGGAAGGGGACGTCGACCTGTCGGCCCGGCAGACCGCGATCCTGCTCACCATCTATCTCGAGCCGCCGCCGCATACCGTGCGCGGCCTCGCGGGCAGGCTGGCGGTCACGAAGCCGGTCATCACCCGCGCCCTGGACAGCATGGGCAAGCTCGAGCTGGTGTCGCGGCGTCGCGACGAGGCCGACCGCCGCAACGTCATCGTGCAGCGAACCGTCAAGGGCGCGCTGTTCGTGGAGCGCCTCGGCGACCTGGTGGTCGAGTGCGCCCGGGAGCTGCCGGCATGACACTCGATCCGCGATTGACGCCCGCCCGTCCCGATCTCGCGGCGCTGCACCTGCGTGGCCGGGTCGAGGCCGCCCGCTTCGTGGAGGGGGCAACGCGCCGCGTCATCGCCGGCGCCGCCCCGCTGCGCGGCGCGCCCCGGCCGGACGCCGCCTACCTCACCGAGGCGCTGCACGGCGATACCTTCACCGCCTATGACGAGGAGGAGGGCTGGTCATGGGGCCAGCTCGGCTCCGATGGCTATGTGGGGTGGATCGCGGGCTCGGCGCTGTTCACGGCCGGCGCGGCGCCCACCCACCGCGTCGCGGCGCTCAGGACCTATGTGTTTCCCGGCCCCAGCATCAAGCTACCGCCGCTGGACCTGCTGTCGCTCAACGCCCGCGTCGCCGCGATCCGCACCGAGGGCGGCTTTGCCGCCATCGAGCCTGCGGGCTTCGTGCATCTGGGCCATCTGGCGCCCCTGGGCGAGGTCGAGGCCGACCCCGTCGCGGTTGCGGAGCGCTTCGTCGGCACGCCGTATCTGTGGGGTGGACGCACCAGCGTCGGCCTCGACTGCTCGGCGCTGGTGCAGATGTCGCTGGCGGCCTGCGGCATCGCCGCCCCGCGCGACAGCGACATGCAGCGCGCGCTGGGGACGCCGGTGGCCGATCCCGCGCCGGCCGGCCTGCGCCGCGGCGACCTGGTGTTCTGGAAGGGGCATGTGGCCATCGCCCGCGGCGACGGCACCCTCATCCACGCCAACGCCCACCACATGGCGGTCGCCATCGAGGATGCGGGCGAGGCCATTGCGCGGATCGCGCATGCCGGTCTTGCGGTGGCCGAGGTCCGAAGGCTCGCCTCGCCGGCCTGATCCACCTGATCCACCTGATCCGCCTGTCCGTCCCGACGCCGGCGCCACCTGTCCGGCGCGTCGGCGCGCCCATCGCGATCCCATTCCGCACCACCCACGTGCCGGCGCGGAAGCAGGGTGCATTTCAGCGCGATAACACTTTTAAGTTGCATTTCCTCCACGCTGCACGGGAGACTGTTCCGCACGGGACCAAATCGGATGAGTCGCAGCCCGGCAGGGCGGCGCTCCGATGCGACGGGGGATTGCTCGCCATGCCACGCACGCGCCGCCACGAGCCGCCGAGCGTCACCATGCTGGACGTGGCGCGGATCGCAGGCGTCTCCGCCATGACCGTGTCGCGGGCGTTGCGGCCCGGCGGACCGGTTTCGCAACCCACGCGCTCGCGGGTGCTGGCCGCCATCGACAAGCTCGGCTACGTGCCCGATCTCGCCGCGGGGGCCCTGTCGTCGCGGCGCTCGCGCATGGTGGCGGTGCTGGTGCCCTCCCTGATGCACCCGACCTATGTCGAGGCCGCCCGCGGCATCCGCGAGACCCTGGCCGGACGCGATCTCCACGTCTTCCTGATCGAGGCGGGGGCCGACACGCTGCACGAGGAGCGCGAGATCGAGCGCATGCTCCAGCGCCGGCCGGAGGCCATTGTGCTGCCGAGCCGCCCGCATACGCCTCGGGCCCGTCAGCTTCTGGCCCGCTCCGGAGTGCCGGTGGTGGAGTTCGGTCCGCGCCCCGTGGGGCAGATCGGCCATTTCGTCGGCATGTCGCTGGATGCGGCGTCGCTGACCATCATCCGGCACCTGTGCGGGCGCGGCCGCCGCCGCATCGCGGTGATCCATCCCGGTCCAGCCGGCGACGGCCACGCCTCCGACCTCGCCCGCGCCCAGATCCGCGCCATCGACGAGGCCGGCGTCGGCCCCGCCATCGTCATTCCGGGCGGACGGGCCGCCTCCGCCTACGAGCGCGGCGCAACGGGCCTGCGCCGGCTGCTGGATGTCCGCGCCGATGCCGACGCCGCCCTGTTCGGGTGCGACCGCGCCGCGGTCGGGGCGCTGTTCGAGTGCGCGAGGCTGGGGATCGACGTGCCCGGCCGGCTCGCCGTGGTCGGGTTCGGCGACTACGATGTCGGCCGTCAGGCGTGGCCCGCGCTCACCACGGCGGGGCTTAACCCGGCAGAACTCGGAGCGGAGATCGCCAAGACCGTGCTTACCGCGCTGGCCGCCACCTCCAGCGGCAGGCCGATCCCGCCATTCGAGCGGATGCTGGACATTCATCTCGCCGCGCGGGGCACGGCGTGACGGCGCGGGCCGGTGATGAGCCGGGCGCGTGAAAGAGGTCTGCTGTCCCGGGATGCGCGCCCCGGGACACGGCCCGGTGATGTCGGGCCGTCCCTGCCCTTGCCGACGGCCGCGTTCGGCGGCACTCTCGCCGCCAAGCCGTCCACCAGCCTAGGCCCGCGCGTTCCATGCAGACCTTCTTCGTCCAGATCAAATGCGAGCTCGGCCAGACCTACGACGTCGCCGAGCGGCTGGCAGATCTCGAGCGTCATTCGGAGATCTATTCGACGGCCGGCGACTTCGACCTGATGGTCAAGTACCACGTGGATGACGGCGTCGATGTCGGGCATTTCGTCGGCGAGCATGTCCAGGTGCTTCCCGGCATCAAGGACACGCGCACGATCATTACGTTCAAGGCGTTCTGAGGTTCCGACCGGGGACCGTTGCCGCGGTGCAACATCGACGTGGAAACCGCCGCTCCATCCTTGCATCGACGGGGAAGGAGGATGATGTTCCGCTTCCTGCGGCTTTTGTCCGCCCTTCGAGGCCTGCCATGACCGGTCCCCTCTGCGCCCTTTCTCGCGGCCTCGCTGCGGTGCTCGTGCTGGCGGGACTGGCGCAGGTGGCCGCGGCCCAGCAGATGCCTGCGATGCCGGTCAGCGTCGCCGAGCCTGTGCGCCGCATGGTGGTGGACTGGGTCGAGTTCCCCGGACGGTTCGAGGCCTCCGCGCTGGTGGACATCCGCGCGCGCGTGGGCGGCGCGCTCCAGGCCGTCCAGTTCAAGGACGGCGCCACGGTCCAGCAGGGCGACGTGCTGTTCCTCATCGACCCGCGGCCTTACGAGGCAGCGCTGAAGCAGGCCCAGGCCAATGTCGAGGTGTCGCAGACCCGCGTCGATCTGACCCGCGCCAATCTCGACCGCGCCGACGACCTGCGCCGCACCGGCAACATTCCGGAGAGCACCTACCAGCAGCGCCAGCAGGAGTTCCAGGAGGCCCGGGGGGCCCTGGAGGCGGCGCGGGGCGCGGTTGCGGCCGCGACGCTCGACCTCGAATTCACGCAGGTGCGCGCGCCCATCGGCGGCCGCATCGGCCGCACCCTGATCACGCCCGGCAACCTGGTCACGGGAAGCGCGGGCGCCGGGACGCTTCTCACCACCATCGTGCAGGACCGCCCGATCCACTTCTATTTCGACATCGACGAGCAGAGTTTCCTGACCTATCAGCGCGCGGTGGCGGCCGGCTCGCGCGGCAACGGCGCCGGCGAGGCCGCCTGGATCGCGCTGTCCGACGAGACGGAGTTCGCGCGCGAGGGCCGGCTGGACTTCATCGACAACCGGCTCGACGAGGCCACCGGTACGATCCGGCTGCGCGCGGTCCTGCCCAATGACGACCGCTTCGTCACCGCCGGCATGTTCGGCCGCGTCAGGGTGGCGGCATCCACGCCCTACGAGGCGATGGTGCTGCCGGAGGCGGCGCTGGTGGCCGACCAGAGCCGCAAGATCGTCATGACGGTGGATGCCGAGGGCACGGTCGCCCCCAAGGTGGTGGAGACCGGCCCGCGCATCGGGCCCGTGCGGGTGATCCGCTCCGGGCTCGACGGCACCGAGAAGGTGGTGGTGAACGGTCTGATGCGCGCCCGCCCCGGGGGCAAGGTGGTGCCGCAGGACGTCGAGATCGAGGTCCCGGAGGACCTGACCGCGCCGTCGGTTTCCGGCGGCTGAGACGGGCGGACAGGCCATGGGCTTCGGACATTTCTTCGTCGACCGGCCGATCTTCGCCGGCGTGCTGTCGATCGTCATGATCGTGATCGGCGCGGTGGCGGTGCTGGGTCTTCCGATCGCGCAGTATCCCGAGATCGCGCCGCCCACCATCGCCATCCAGGCGACCTATCCCGGCGCCGACGCGCAGACCATCGCCGAAACGGTCGCGACGCCCATCGAGCAGGCCATCAACGGCACCGAGGGCATGATCTACGTGTCGTCGCAGTCGACCGG